>JAUXGW010000351.1 GCA_030621865.1 Actinomycetes bacterium | reverse complement strand
GAGGCTCTGAAGGTCGGGCAATCCACTCTGGCGCTGCTTCTCGCACCGAACGGGAAGATGGAAGCCCTGCTGCGGGTATGGCGAACCGACGAAACCCAGGTGGTGCTCGACACCGATGCCGGCCATGGTCCGGCGGTGGCAGCCAAGTTGGCGCGATTCCTGCTCCGCACCGACGCCACCATCAGCCAACTGGATTGGAATGCCGTTGCTCTGCGGGGTGACGGAGCAACGGCGGTCGATGTCGACCACAGTGGCGCGGAACTCATGGGACTCGGTCTGTGGCCGGCAGTGGAGGGCCTCGATCTGCTCGGTCCCGATGTCCGGTTGCCCGAGTCCGCAGAACCCGCTGACGCCGAACTGCTGGAAGTCATGCGAATTCGGGCCGGGTGGCCGGTTCAGGGCGCGGAGATCACCGAGTCGACCATTCCGGCGGAGGTTGGATCGTGGTTGATCACCGCGGCGGTGAGTTTCGACAAGGGTTGTTACGTGGGTCAGGAACTGACCGCTCGCGTGAACAGCCGCGGCGGCAACACTCCCCGCCGCCTGAGTTTCATTTCATTTGCGCCCGACAGCGCGGCATCGGAACTGATCGTCCCCGGAGCCGAACTGTTCGTTCGCGGTTCTGCGAAGGGTGTTCGTCCCGACGCTGTGATCACAAGCGCGGCCACAGATCCCCGATCGGGGGAACGAGTGGCTCTGGCATTCGTGGCCCGAGCCGTTTCCGACGAAGACGAACTACTGCCTCGAGCCCCGGACGGAGAGTCCGGGGGCGCAGAGGTTGAATCGCGCTGATGGCCACCTACCTGGACAAGATTCTTCGCTCGCATCGGGAAGAGGCGTCACGCGACAGCCGATCCCTGGACTCGTTGATCACCAACTCCGCCGAATCCGGTTCCACGCGTGGATTTGCGGCAAGCCTGACGTCGGAGGAAAACCTGCAGGTGATTGCAGAGGTGAAGCGTCGCTCTCCCTCCAGGGGCGATCTGTTCGTGGACCTCGATCCGGCGGAGCTGGCACGAACCTATGAACACGCCGGGGCGAGTTGTGTGTCCGTCCTCACCGATGAGGATTTCTTCGGTGGTTCGGTGCGTGATCTTCGTTCTGCTCGGGAGGCAGTCGCATTGCCGGTGATCCGCAAGGACTTCACGGTGTCGGCAAATGACGTTGCTGATGCCCGGATCATGGGGGCTGACTGTGTGCTGTTGATCGTCGCAGCGCTCGACGATGCCGAACTGGCGGACTTTTCGACCTTGGCGGATGAGCTGGGAATGGATGCCCTGATCGAAGTTCACGACGAAGCCGAGTTGCAGCGTGCCCTCAACCGGACATCGGGCTCGTTGATAGGTGTGAACCAACGGGATCTGCTCACCTTCGAGGTGGATCAGGAGCGCGCCGTGAGGGTGGGCAAGGAGATACCCGACACCACGGTCAAGGTTGCAGAATCCGGTGTCCGGGGCCCCGTTGATGCCAAGGCACTCGCTGCAGCGGGATACCACGCCGTACTCGTCGGGGAGCATCTGGTGACGGCGGAGGATCCTTCCGGTGCCCTCAACGATCTGCTCGTGCCACGCCACTAACGTCTTGGGAGAAAACACGGAGCAGTGATGAAGATCAAGATCTGCGGGATCACAAACGAGGAGGACGCGCTCATGGCGGTCGGTCTCGGCGCGGACATGCTCGGATTCATCTTTGCTCCGAGTGACCGTCAGGTGAGTGCTGGAACTGTGCGCGACATCGTCAAGCGGCTCCCGCCGGATGTGCATACCATCGGCGTGTTTCGCGATCAGTCTCCCGAGGAAGTCAACGAAACAGTTCTGGCGGCCGGACTCACCGGCGCCCAACTGCATGGCCACGAAACCCCGCGGGACGCCCAGCTTGTGCGCAACACCGCGAAGATCATGTTCGTGGCGTTCCCCGCAGGTGATCCCGGACTGGAACACATCGAGGAATACGGTGCCGATGCCGTGCTGCTGGATTCCCCGGCGCCGGGCTCGGGCAGCGTGTTCGACTGGAATCTGGTGGCTGACCTGCCAGTGACCCAGAGGGTGATCCTCGCCGGAGGACTCACACCCGAGAACGTCGCCGAAGCGGTCGAGAGAGTGCAACCCTGGGGTGTGGACGTGTCAACAGGCGTCGAGGTGCCCGGAGATCCGGAGCGGAAACATCCTCTGCGTGTCCACGCCTTCATCAAGGCAGCCCGCGAGGC
>JAUXGW010000392.1 GCA_030621865.1 Actinomycetes bacterium | reverse complement strand
GGCACCGTCGGGGTGAGGCTCCTTGCCCCAGACCATCAGTCCTCCCTTGGTCAACAGGCCCGAGACGGTGGTGATCAAGGCGTTCGGGCTCGTGGAGCCCTTCATTTCCCGGGCGATGGCGGCCGTGGCCATGTAGGTGAAGTGATTCAGGGGTCCCCCGGCAAAAGGCATCCCGCCGGTGACGGTCGGGGTTCCATCAAGGGGCAACCCGAGCTCGCGCTGCTGGATCCGAACGGCGGCAGGAAAACACGAGTAGATCTCCGAAGTGGGGGTCGAGGCCATGTCCTGACCGAGGTGTTCCGACGCTGCTGCGCCCAGAACGTCCATGGTCTGCCAGCGGTGAGGTTCTGCTCGCCGACTGAGACTCAGGCCCCAGCTGGTGTCCAGAGCCACCTGCGGATACAGGATCGCGTCGAAGTCGAGTCCACGTCGTTTTGCCAGTTCTTCGGTGCAAATGATCAGCGCCACTCCGTGATCCACTGCCCATTGTGTGGAGTGGTGTTTGTTGTACGGAAAGGCGAGAAGGCGATTGTCCGCGGTGGATTTGCCGAGGCTTTCGGCTGAGTAGTCACCGGCGAAGCGAGCCTCAGGGTTTGTGTTTGCGACCGAATTGAACCGTGCCCACAGATCGGAGACCTGCAACTGGTGTTCCGCCGGGGTCAAGCCGTCGTGGCGGGCCAGAGCCGAGTCCATGATGGCGTACTGCGTAAATGGATCCCACAGGCCCGCCTCCAACTCGGCTTTGGCGATGAACTCACCATCGCGACTCAAGACCGTGTCGGCACCGGGTCCGCTCGGAGTCGTGATCGCATCTCGCCCCGCCCTTTTGGCCGTCAGGGCGCTGGCCTTGGCTTCGCCGCCGAGAATCAGGACCGCTTCCGCGTGGCCGTTCTCCACAGCGAGAATGGCCGCGCTGACAATTCTTTGCTGCGGGATTCCGATGCCGGCAACCAACGTCCTGGCGCCAACGAGCCCCAGGTATTCACGGGCGGCGCCGGCCGGGTCGGTCTCGTCGTCGGATCCGACGTTGGCGCAGACAAGGCTGATGTCGTCGAAAATATCCGGGAGTTCGATGTTCTTCGCCGCTTGCCTCGCCGCCGCATTCATCATTGCCACGGCATTGGTCAGCGTCGCGGCCGGATCGTTCCAGGCTTCGCCCGCCGCTGCGAGAACCGCCCGATGCGCGCGCGGCCGCTGCGCAGCTTCGGTTCTGATCGGTGCCACATCCATCGTCACTGTCAATCCTCTGTGGGGTTTCGGCCTTTGTGGGGTCCCCGCCTGACCTTCGATTCGTCCAGGCGATGCCGCCGATGATGCCGGGTATGCCGCAGTCGGTTCAACACACGCGGTTAAACAAGAGCGGCGTCTCATCTCGATCCCTTGTCCGTCTCGATCCCTTGTCCGTCTCGATCCCTTGTCCGTCTCGGTCCTTGTCCATCTCGAACATCTCAGATTTTGGTTGTCCGCCGTTGTGGAGACTGCCGCGGATAGGTGATTCCGCGGGAATCCGGGAAATTGGAGGAACCATCCCGTTGTTCGGTTATCATCGCTCCCAGTTGGTCCTATTCGGGGGAGAGCGGCCATTGTGAACATCAGCGCCGGGAAGTTCAGCAGAGCATCAATATTGTCTCTGGGTTTGTTGACCACAGCAGCCATGTTGTCGGTCGGAGTTGCAGTGAGCACCACGGTGGGTGCGACGGACGTCGAAGTCACCACCTCAC
>JAUXGW010000140.1 GCA_030621865.1 Actinomycetes bacterium | reverse complement strand
TGTAGCCCGCGGCGACGAACTCGAAGACTTCGTTGGGCTCGCATTCCGTGATCTCGGACGTCGTGACCCACTTCTTGAGTGTGACGGGTCCGAGTTTCGCGATGTTGTCACCTTCGAATCTGACTCCGACCGCAGGTCCGGTTGCAGGCTCGACCCACCGTCCGCCAGTGCACTCCGGGCTCCAGTCACCCATGCGGGTCACATCGATGACGGCATCGAACACCTCCGCTGGTGAAACATTGATGACTATGTTTGCTGAACCTTCAATCATCTCGATGGTCTAGCCGCGCTCGGGTGGATGTTCCACATCGCCGGTGACTTCAGGATCTCTGGAGATTTCGGGGCATTGGCCGTCCTGGCGGAAGGTTCGACGGTTGTGTTCCCCCTGGGTGAGAGGCACAGCTGGAGGCAGTGGCGAAGCGATGTTGACCGAAATCTGAACCGAACCTAACGTCGGCCCTTGATTGTGATCCAGCACCATCGTGATTCAGCACCATTGTGATCCAGCATCGCTCGGTATTGATATCGATGTTGGTCCGGATTCACAATCAGGTCGGCCGTCGAAGCCGTCCCCATCGCTGGGCAGGAGACCTGAACCATGGAATCAACAACGGGCCTCAGCCCAACCGACGCCCGAGCCAATCGGGCCAAACACCGACTGGACGCCGGAGAGACGGTGGTGATCGTGGCAGGACACTCCCCCTCTGCAGATACGATCGACTTCGTCGGACCGCTCGGCTTCGACGGGTACTGGCTCGAGGGAGAACACGGTCCGGTTGCCTGGGATCGGATCGGCGACCTCACCCGGGCCTGCGACCTGTGGGGGATGACAGCCCTGCTGCGCATCAGGCAACTCGACCCGACGCTGATCGTGCGAGGACTCTCACTCGGAGCCCACGGCATCGTTGTCCCCCAGGTCAACACTGCGGAGGAAGCGGAGCAACTCGTCGAGGCCGCCAAGTTCTCCCCCATCGGCAGCCGCGGAGTGTCGCGGGGCCGCCGGTCATACGGACGCTCCGACTTCCTGGATTCCGACAATGACGAGACCCTCCTCGTGGTGCAGCTCGAGAGCCCCGAGGCGCTGGAGTCGATCGACGAAATCGCTGCGGTTGAACACCTCGACGTGGTCTTCATCGCTCCCAACGACCTGGCCCAGGCCATGGGCCACCAAGGCCAGGTTGATCACCCGTCGGTCGTTTCCGCCATCGACGACGGCATCGCCCGGATCGTCGCAGCCGGAGCAGCGGCCGGAACCTTGTGCACCGGCGCCAACATCGAACGGTTCACTTCACTGGGCGCCCGATTCCTCTACACGACCTACGACGCGTGGATCCAGCAGGGTGCCACCAAGTGGATGCAACAACTCGACAACTCATTGACCTCGTCAGGAGCGACACCATGAACCTCGACAAACTCCTTCCCACAACGCTGGTGGGCAGCTACGCACAACCCGAATGGCTGATCGACAAGTCACGCCTGGGTGAGCGGCTCCCGGCACGTGTGCGCGCCGCCGAACTGTGGCGCGTGGATCCGGAATTCCTTGCCGAGGCACAAGACGACGCCACCGCGCTGGCCCTGGCCGAGCAGGAACGAGCGGGCCTCGACATCGTCACCGACGGTGAGGCTCGTCGGGAGAGTTATTCCAACCAGTTTGCGAACGCCCTCGACGGCGTCGATCTTGATCAGCCGGGCTCGGCGATCGATCGGACCGGCCGAGAGGTCCCCGTTCCCCGGGTGACTGGACCCATTACCCGGCGCGAGGCAGTGGAGTCACCCCA
This sequence comes from Actinomycetes bacterium, assembly GCA_030621865.1. GTDB lineage: Bacteria > Actinomycetota > Acidimicrobiia > Acidimicrobiales > Microtrichaceae > JAHRAZ01. The sequence goes on along the minus strand of JAUXGW010000140.1, from coordinate 4,981 downwards.
CGTGCCTTTCCTGCTGGAGCACACCACCAAGCCGATCAAGATCACCCTTCCCGGCCCGTTCACGATGTCCCAGCAGGCCCAGAACGACCACTACGACAGCCGTGCGGACCTGGCCATGGCCTACGCCGCCGCAGTGAACACCGAACTTCGCGATCTGTTCGCCGCGGGTGTCTCGATCGTGCAACTCGATGAACCATACGTGCAGGCCCGACCCTCCGAGGCCGCCGAATACGCTGTGGCCGCAATCGACCGGGCACTCTCCGGAGCCAGTGGACCGACCGTTCTGCACGTCTGTTTCGGCTACGGCAAACACGTGGAGGACAAGCCCCAGGGGTATTCGTTCCTGTCCGAACTCGACGATTGTGTGGCTGACGAGATCTCCCTCGAAGTTGCCCAGCCCCGCCTCGACCTCGAAATGCTCGAACTCCTGCCGTCGAAGCGGATCGAGGTCGGCGTGCTCGATCTTCGCGACCCTGCCGTGGAGACTCCCGAGATTGTCGCCGGGCGGATCCGCGCGGCATTGAAACACCTGGACCCGGAACGAATGGTGGTGGCTCCGGACTGCGGCTTGAAGTACCTCACGCGAGAGGTTGCCTACGCCAAGATGTCCGCCATGGTCGCCGGCGCAGACATCGTGCGCGACGAACTGTCCTGACCGCGTTGGTCTGACCACCGCTGGTCTGACTCCCGCCGTTCAGCCGCCGGCCACCCAACGTGACCGCGGCACACTTCACTGGTGCCGAAGCCGGACCGTACGGAACGAGTGGGGACCCATCTCGACGCGAATCACCTGCCCATCGCGAATCACGTCCCCGTCGGGCGTGACCTCGTCGAGTCGGACGGATTCGACTTCCATCACCGCAAAACCCAGCCCGACGGTGACTTCGAGGGTCTCGTCGGTCGGGTTCAGCAGGCGCAGGATGAGACCGTCGTCATCATCAGCAGGCTTCAATGCCGATAGCAGAATCCGGTCGTCATCGATCTCCAGCAGTGATTTCCCCGGCTCCAGCAGTGGCTCCGGCCCGGCGATCACTCCCCTGAGTCCGCTGTTGACATCGGACGCCTCCGCCAGACCTGCATCGACCATCAACGTGAACGGGGCAACGAATGCACCTTGAACCTGCGCACCCGGCGTCTCAATCGCGGGTCCCGCCGGAATTGGGCGACTCGGAAGGTCATAACGTGCCAGCCAACCCACCGACCGCACCAGCGTGAGGAGGATGGTTCCATCCGGCGTGAGTTCTGCCTCTGGAAGTCCGGGAGCAACGACGCACAGACCGTTGGCTGCGACCAGACCCTGCTGACAGAAGGTGTCCGGGGCCGGATGCATCCACCCTGTGGCATCGAGCGGCTCCGTGGATCGCTTCACAACATCGAACGTCGTGGCCGCAGAGCAGCTTTGCGTCGGCTTGCCCGTGGGCAGAGCGACGCGCAGACGATGGTCGAGTGCACGATTGTCAATTCGCAGTTCCCCTCTCACATGATGCACGCCGGGACCGACAACGACATGAACGCCGACACTGACCTCAACCAGGTTCTGGCTTCTTGTCTCCCTGGTGGCATCGAGTGACTCGGGCACAGCGAACACGCGCTCCACCGTCAGGTGTTGCACACCACCCGGGTGCCGGACGCGGTCGACCGTGGTGGACCGAGGAGTCAGAAACTCAGGCTCCCCTACCGGATCGAAGTCGTAACTGTCTCCTCGATCACCGATGTCCTCAACCCCGAACAGACCTTCCCAGCGTTGCCCACCCATCTCCACCGCGAGTGTTCCACCGGATTCCACCTCGACCTGAACACCATCGGCGCCAATCCGCTCGCCGGAATCAACCTGTTCCTCCACTGGATCCGAAGACTGGAGCCGGAAGCGGCGGTAACCGAACGCCGGAATGTCGGGGGCCACGAACTCGACATCGAACACCCGCTGCCCATCGAGCCACCGAAGCCGTGTCGTGTCCTCGGACACGATCGTTCGTGCCGGCTCCCCGTCGAGGACGAATCCAGTTTCCCCCAAGCCGAGTTCGACCAGAGGGTGAAGGCTCGGAATACCCACGCTGATGGGAAGCGCCGGATGTGCGTCGAGTGGCACCCGCACAACATCGGTTCGTGTTCGAGGTGTCGGGTTGAACACCGCGACATACAAGTCATCCATACCGGGTACGTCGCGGTCGGCGTTGCGACCGGCAAGGCGCTCCAGTGACCGGCTGACGGTTTCGTCCGCGAGTCCCTCCGCGTCGTCATAACGTGCAGACATCCGCTCGTGTACGGGATCGATCGAGCAGCCACAGATCGAGTCATGCGCCTGATTGGCCAGAAGTGACCGCCACGCATGGCGCAACGCTGGACCTTCGCTCCTCAGTCCCGCCGTCTCGCCCAGCGCCGCCCATGGTTCGGCCCAGCGTTCCAACAACAGCTCACATGCCCGGTTCCTGATCTTCAGGGGCAGGCGAGCGGACCAGACCCCGGCCAGGAGGTTGGCTGTGCGCGCACCCACGAGCTCACCGGAGAACTCCGGCAGCTCCGAGGGACAATCGGCCACGGCTTCGTCCAGGAGGCTGCGTCTGACCTCCTCGCCCAGCATCTCTGAGAGCGGCTCCACCAGATTGGCGACATGCGGGTCGGGCCTCGTGTGATCGAATCCGTTCATCAGCAGCACGGGCTTCTCCCCGGCGTCGGAGAGTTTGTGGGTCACCTCCGCCAGTGCGCTCACCGCCTCGTCGGTGTCGGCCGGAACGCGGGCGGAGTTGAAGTAACCCTCAGTGAGATGAAGGGCGCGCACCGAACTGCCGTCGGGAGCCCGCCAGCGCCATCGGGGACCGAGTACGTCCAACTCGTTTCCGTTCCCGCGCCAGTACACGAAACCGTCCAGGCCGAATCCTGCGAAAAGCTGAGGGAGCTGAGCGGGATGACCGAATGAATCCGGCAGATAGGCGACGGTTGATCCCGCGCCGAAGGACGCCGCGTCGCGTCCACCCGCCAGAAGGTTCCGCACCAGCGACTCACCCGAGGGCAACAGCGAGTCGGGTTGCACGAACCACGGCCCGATGCCGAGTTGTCCGCCTGCGATACGCCCGCGAAGTTCATCGCGTCGACCTTCGCGCACCGCCAGGTAGTCGTCGAGCAGGATCGTCTGTCCGTCAAGTACGAACCGGTAGTCGGGATCCTCTTCGGCAAGGCGAAGCACCTCGTCCACAGCGTCGACGAGCCGGGCCCGGAAACCCTGCATGGTCCGGTACCACTCTCGGTCCCAGTGGAAGTGCGAAACGAAATACACAGTCATCTCGTCTGTCTACTTCACAGCCGGTCACCACACCGAACGTGCCGTGTGACAGAGACCCTGTCCGAGGTGACGAACCCTGTCCGAGGTGACGAACCCTGTCCAGGAGGACACCGGCCCGGCCAGAGATGACCCAGAGGTGACGGAGTCCCTGTCGGAGATGAAGGTGAACGTTTCGGGTGTCTACCGGTCGGGTGTCAACGACTCGAGTTCGAACTCGCCCTGCTGGGTGAACGTGACGTCACCGAGGGGTGACGGGGTCTCAACCGTGATGTCACTCGTGACTCGCAGCAGCATCCCGTCCTTCACCGAATACCAGCGCTCGGTGCTCTCCTCACCCGTCTGGTCCCCCGACAAAGTCCGACGGATCAGGTAGTGGAGCGTTGCGACGGTCTCCCCGCCAATCTCGATCTCCTCGGCGCCCACGAACGTGTTCGTCCCCGCGGTGGTCACCTCGGTGTCCCGCTCCTCATTGCGGCCGACGCATGACTGCGACCACGTGTCACCTGGTTCGGCATCCGCGCGAATGGCCTCCCCTGGCGGTTCACAGACAGCCACCACCGTGTCGACCGTGGTGAAAGCCCCGAAGTCGAATCTTTGCATCGAGGTACCTCCGGTTTCGAGCAGCCGGTTGCCGTCGGCACACAAGTCCTGTTCCTGCCAGTGATTCGTGTTGTATTCAACGTGCCAGGTCCAGCAACCATCGCCGTCGGAAGTGATGGACGCCGGCATCGTCGGACCCCACTCCTGCGTGGTGTCCAGAAGCGACAGTTTCTCCGATCCCGTCGCCTCGTAGGTGTAGACACCTGTGCTCGGCTGCAGGAACTCGCCGTCGGAGCCACCGACTCCTTCGCCATCCCGAAATTGCTCCAGAAGATCCGAAGTGGAGGCTTCATCGGCGCCTCGCTGAGACCATCTGTATGCGAAAACAGCCGCACCAACCGCCAGGAGGACGGCGAGCCCGATGAGGACATACCGCCACGGATGACGGGACGAGGTATCTTTCGGTTCGGCCGGCGCGGGACTCGAACTTTCTGGCGAATCGGGTGAGTCGGACATGCGGTGGTCACAATACCAAGTCGATTCCGAGGTCGCTGATCCCCAGCCGGCGGGCGATTGTGTCATCTGGGGAGAACCCTGAACCCTGACCGACTGGCCTCCACCCGCAGCAGAGAATCCAGGATCGCCGTTCACCTGACGCGCGTGTCAGGTACGCTCCTTGCATTCGCAGAGACCAGTTCGCAGAGACCAGGGGGAAGCCCAGATGAACGTCGACGAAATGATTCTCGTGAGCGTGGACGATCACGTGATCGAACCGCCGGACATGTTCGCCAATCACCTTCCGGACAAGTACAAGTCCTCAGCTCCTCGTGTCGTGCGCAAGGACACGGGCGTCGAGGTATGGAGCTACGAAGGCCAGGAGGTTCCGAACATCGGCCTGAACGCCGTCGCGGGGCGACCGCCGGAGGAGTACGGAATCGAGCCGACGTCGTTTGATCAGATGCGTCCGGGCTGTTTCCAGATCGCTGAGCGAATCGACGACATGAATGCAAACGGCATGCTCGGCTCGATGTGTTTCCCGTCCTTCCCGCAGTTCGCCGGCCAGCTGTTCAGCCTGTCGAAGGACAAGGAAGTCGGCCTGGCCATGCTCCGCGCCTACAACGACTGGCACATCACCGAGTGGTGCGGTGGAGCTCCAGGACG
>JAUXGW010000119.1 GCA_030621865.1 Actinomycetes bacterium | reverse complement strand
GGCCGACTGGTCTGGATCCGCAGATGACTCGTCAGTATCCGTTGCCGGCCCCGCACTGAACTCGTCGACCTGCATCCCGTCTCCCATCCGCTACTCATCCATTGGTTGACCGGGCAGCGAGTCGAACACTAGCGCGCAGGTGCCAAAAACAGGGCTTCATCGGCGAAGGTCGCCGCCGCCATGTTCGTCCGGACGACCGGAGTTGCAGGGTGTTCCCTCCAGACGGTGCAGCGTCAACTGAGCCTGAATCTCAGGTGGCCCAGGCCACGTTGCCGAAATCCACGGCATTGGTGATCAACCGATGCCGAGGCACCACCCGCACGGTCACTCCCATGCGGCCGGCAGAATCAAGTGGTGCGTGGGCACCGTAACGATGGTGATCGTCATCCACCATGCCCCCGGGAGTCATCTGTATCTCGGTCACCCGTGTGATCTCCCCGGCCTGGCCTACGGGTCCGGTGAGAAGTTGAACTTCCACTTCGGACTCATCCAGATCACCGAGGCAAACCACTGCCTGCACTTCCCGGCTGGATCCGAGGTCACCCACTGCCTCGTCGGTGTTGACCGAGTCCACATGGACCCGGTGCCAGGATTCGTCGAGCCTGCGAGCGTAGTCAGCGAGGTCTCTGGCACCACTCCAGTTGTCTGCCGACAAGTTCTCGGCCGAGCGGGCGGCAGGCAGATACAGATGTTCCACATAGTCGCGCACCATTCGGTGAGCCCCGACGAACCCGCCGATTGTCCGCATGGATTCCCTGACCCGGGACATCCAGCGATGGGGAATGCCGGCGTTGTCCCGATCATGGAATTCGGGGACAAGCTTGGTTTCCAGCAGTTCATACAGGCTGTTTGCCTCGAGCTCGGTTCGACGATGGTCATCGATTCCCATGGCCGAGGAGATTCCCCAACCGTTGGCGATTCCGATGGGTGAGTCACTTCCTGCCACAAAACACTCGGCCCACCAACCGTCGAGAATCGAGCAGTGGAGTCCACCGTTCAGCACCGACTTCATGCCACTGGTGCCGGAGGCCTCCATCGGGCGTATCGGGGTGTTGAGCCACACGTCCGCTCCCTGCACCAGAGATCGGGCCACCGCCATGTCGTAGTCCTCCACGAATGCAATACGGCTGCGAACGGCGGGATCGTGGGTGAACGTGACGAGTTGCCTTATGAGTTCCTTGCCCTCATCGTCGGCTGGGTGAGCCTTGCCGGCGAAAATGAACTGGATGGGTCTCTCCGAATCCCACAACAGCGCCCGCAGCCGGTCGGGCTGGCTGAGAAGTAGTGCCGCACGTTTGTAGGTGGCCATCCGGCGAGCGAAGCAGATCGTGAGGGCATCCGGATCAAACGCCGTGTCAATCCACTCAACCTCTGACGGAGATTTCCCGGCGTTGATCGCAGAGGCCCTCAACCGGTTTCTGATCACTTCCACCATGCGCTCCCTGGCGGCCGAGCGCGCCGCCCAGAGGGTGGTGTCTGCGATGTCGCTGACCTCACCCCAGCCGTCAATCGGCCGAGTGGCCCAATCCGGACCGATCGAGTCCACCAGAATTGTGTCGATCTCGCGAGAGACCCAGGTGGGACCGTGGACACCGTTGGTGATGTGGCTGATCGGGGTTTCGGACTCGGGAATCCCGGGCCAGAGGTCCGCGAACATCTGCCGGCTCACCTCGCCGTGCAGGTCGGATACGCCGTTGCGCAGTGATGCGAGACGCATGCCCATCACGGCCATGTTGAAACTGGCATCGGCATCTTCTCCGGGGCGATGGCCGAGTTCCATCAGCCGGTCCATGGACACTCCGCATTCGTGGGCCCAGCCACCGAAGTACCGCTCCATGAGGTCACGGGGAAACTGGTCGATTCCCGCAGGTACGGGCGTGTGGGTGGTGAACACCGCACCGGCACGCACCGCGTGCAGTGCTTCATCGAAACCAAGTCCGTCGCGCTCCATCAACACCCGGATTCGTTCCAGACCCAGGAACCCTGCGTGCCCCTCATTGGTGTGGAATACCGATGTCGGTTCACCAAGTGAGTCGAGGGCGCGAACACCACCAATACCGAGCAGCATCTCCTGACGGAGCCGATGTTCCATGTCTCCGCCGTACAGACGATCGGTAATCCTCCTGAGGTGATCGGGATTCTCATCGAGGTCGGTGTCGAGGAGATAGAGGGTGACCCTGCCGACCTCGGCTCGCCAGATCTGTGCCACAAGCCGCTCGCCGGCCATGTCGAGCTCCACCCGATGCTCTGCGCAAAGCTCAAGTGCGAGGGCGTAAGGATCAAGATTGGGGAACCGTTCCTGCTGCCAGCCGTCGACGCTCAGGGATTGGCGGAAATACCCATGGCGATAGAAAAGGCCGACGCCCACCAGCGGAACGCCCAGATCCGAGGCCGACTTGAGATGGTCACCCGCCAGAACACCGAGACCTCCCGAGTACTGCGGAAGCGCCTCGGATATTCCGAATTCGGGAGAGAAGTAGGCAATCCGGCTGTGTTCAAGCGCCTGGCTGTGTTCAAGCGCGGCCGTACTGTCCTGACCGGCCGTACTGTCCTGACCGGCCGTACTGTCCTGACCGGCTGTACGTGACAGGGTCTGGAACCATCGGGGAGCGGACAGATAGTGCTCGAGGTCCTCCTTGGCATGCGCAAGGCGCTCGAGGAAACGATGGTCTTCAGCCAGATCCTGAAGTTTCGATGGAGTGACCTCGGCCAGGACTCTTCGGGGATCGTGGCGCCACTCGTCCCAATGATTGGGTTCAATCGAGGCGAACAGGTCCTGAGTCGGTCGATCCCATGACCAGCGAAGGTTCTGGGCGAGTCCATCAAGCGCTGACAGCGCTTCTGGAAGATCGGGACGGACTGTGAAGTAACGCTTGGCCTTCATCGGGGACAGGCTACCGGCAGACACAGGGTCACCTGATTGGTCACATGGTCACCTGATTGGCCGAGCGGAGATCGGGGCTGATCGAGCCTTTCCCAGCGATCTCTCAGGAATGGGGATTTTCAACAGTGCTCACGATGGGTGGTTTGCGCCGTTGCTCAGTATTCTTGTCGTTGCGATGCGCTCAGCAGACTCCAGGTCCGATAATTCATCAACGGGAAACCCGACTCGCAAGGCCCTCGCGGCCGTGTTGGTGCTTGCCTTGATGTCAGTGCTCCTGAGTGCCACGGCCAAGGCACAGGTTGACTCGGTTGAAGATGAGGGCACATCGGAGGACGAGGAGCCGACCGAACCCGAAGATCCACGACGTCGAACCGGCGATCCCACTTCCGCTCCCCAAGGCCAGGTTGTCTACATCACAGCCGACGGTGACGTTCTTGTGGGCATCGGTGAGGCGGTCCCGCGCAAGATCGGCCGGGGAGCCGCCGTCGGAGCCAACGGCCAGGGTGCGGTGGCAATAGCTCCAACAGCCGACGTGGTGGCGTACGTTGCCGAAGGCGGCCTGCTCGTGTTCGTCCCGATTGCAGGCGGCGAGGTGAAGTACGCGGCCGGCGACGTCTCGCTGGAGGCGCTGGGCAACGAGCCGATTCTTGCGTGGAACGCAACCGGAGACCGTTTGGCGTACGTGGCCAATGGAACCGAGGAGGAGGTCGTCCCACCCGGTGATCGCCCACGAACATTACAGGATCCGCTGTCCAGTCCCGTTCCCCTGCCCGACGCCGGCATTGGCACTGTCATCAGGGTGGTGGACAAGCAGGGATCTGGACTCGCCCACATCGGAGATCCATCTCAGAGGTGGATGATCGGAGTCCATTGGTCTCCAGCCGATCCGATCATGTTGGTTGAATCGGTGGTCCCGGGTACCGACGATCGGTACACACTCGCCGCCGCGGCGGACGACTCAGTCAGAGTCTTCCCGACGCCTCTTTCGGCCGACCAACCTGATTTCGCGCCAGATGGATCATTTATCGTGGGTGTTGGTTCGGCGAAAGGAAGCCAGGAGTTGCTTCGAGTGGCCATGGACACACTCGAGCTGGACGCCCTGGTGCTGGAAGACCGCATCTGCCGACCCTCAATTTCCCCGGATGCCTCCCGTATCGCCTACGGGGCGGGAGAGAACTGCAACAAGTTGATGCTTGTCTCATCACTGGGCGGCCAGGCGTTCGAGGTGACTCCGATCGATGCCCCGGACACACTCAACTTTGATGCCGGCGGACCGTCCTGGACTGCCGACGGCAAGTTCATCACATGGGCCGGGTGTCTGGAAGAGGCAGGCGAGATCGACTGTGGCGGCCCGACTCAGTTTCTCGAGCCAGACAGCGGTCGACTGCTTGATGGGCCCGAGGCGGTAACGATCGAGCCAATTCGGCGTGCGCTCGTGCAAGACGTGTGGCTCGACATCGACCTGCGTGGACCATTGGAGTTCCGTCACTCGTTTCTGATCAACCCCGAGACCCAGGCCGGCCTGACTGAAGGCGAAGAGGATGGGGGCTACATCACCGCCGAGATGTCGGATGGTGCGGTGACTCTCGCGATGCAGATGACCGCGGATGCCGAGAGTCCCTTCCTCACCGGCACCATGGCACTCAAGGATCCCGAAACCGGGATCGATCGCACCTTCTTCGTGCTCGGACGAGCCACACTGTTGGGTGTGAGAGTGTTCTCGATCACAGGTGTCTGGTATTCCAGCGATGAGCTTCCCTTCGCGACCGGCGAATTCAACCTCGCGGTCAGGCGGCGGTGAGCCCAGGCCCGCCGGGAGATCCTGAACGGCTCGAGATCCGGGATCTGGAGCCTCAACTCGCATCAGGCAGACCCACAAAGACCATCGCTGGAGATCCGGTCGTGGTAAGTGCAACCGTCGTGTCCGAGTGGCGCGGACCGTTGCGCGCGGAACTCCAGTTCCGCCGTGATTCGGACACCCAATGGCAGACCACGGAGATGGCCCATGCCGGAGGCTCCCGATATGAGGGAACCTTCACGGCGAACACCATCGGAGTCCATGCGTTCCGCGTGCGGGCGTTTGCTGATGTATACGGTGCGTGGGCGCGGGATCTCGCAGTCCGCGCTGATGCCGGCCAAGCGTTGGATGTCCATTTCGGAGACGGAGCGTCCGTGATCGAAAATCTGCTGGATCATGCGCCAGCAGCGGATCAGTCTCGACTGGTCGAGGCCATCAAAAGCCTCAGGGACAGTCGCTGCAGCGATTCCGTTCGTCTGGCCGCCGGACTGGACGATGCAGCGGCCGCAGCACTTTGCGGGGTTGTGGATCCGGGAGCTGCCTGCGTCAGTTCATCTGTGATCGTCCGCTGTGAGCGGGAGCGTGCTGTTCGGGGTTCCTGGTACGAGATGTTTCCCCGGACCTACGGTGGATTCGCCGAGGGATCGCAATTGTGGGATCGCTTGAGAGTTGTGGCCGACTCCGGATTCGACGTTGTCTATCTTGCTCCGATCCATCCCATCGGGATCTCCAACCGCAAGGGGCCGGGCAACTCCCTCATTGCGGGTCCGGACGATCCCGGTTGTCCGTGGGCCATCGGAGACCCTTCCGGCGGTCACGACTCGATTCACGCGGACCTGGGCACGCTCGATGAGTTCGACCATTTCGTTGCCGGAGCCGCGGAGATGGGGGTGGAGATCGCCTTGGACTTTGCGCTTCAGTGCAGTCCCGACCATCCCTGGGTCTCGGAACACCCGGAGTGGTTCGCCCGGCGTTCAGACGACTCGATTCGCTTCGCTGAGAATCCGCCAAAGACGTATGAAGACATCTACCCGTTGAATTTCTGGCCGGAGTCCACCAGCGATCGGGAGTCTCTCTGGAACGCCTGTGCTGACATCCTCGAATTCTGGATCACCCACTCGATCAAGGTGTTCCGGGTGGACAATCCGCACACGAAACCCGTGGCGTTCTGGGAGTGGCTGATTCCAGAGATTCAGCATCGGCACCCGGAAGTGGTGTTCCTTGCCGAGGCATTCACCGGTCCAGCGATGATGCACACCTTGGCCGAGGTGGGATTCTCGCAGAGCTACACCTACTTCACCTGGCGAGAGAGTGCCGATGAACTGCGTGCGTATGCCGAGGAACTGGCTCACGGTCCCATGTCCGGCATCTTCAGGCCCAACCTGTGGCCCAACACGCCGGACATACTCAACGGTCCGCTACGGAATGGCACTGAGGCGGATTTCATGAGCCGAGCCCTGCTCGCTGCCACCCTGTCTCCGTCGTGGGGGATCTATTCCGGCTACGAATTGTGTGAGAACGAACCGGCCTCACCCGGCAACACCGCACCAGAGCACACCGAGTACCGGCACTCCGAGAAGTACGAGATCAAGCACCGGGATCATCTGGCAGCGAATTCGCTCATGGGGTGGCTTGCCCGCCTGAACCGCATCCGCAGCGACCATGAGAGCATGCACCGCATGCACCGCCTCCGGTTCCACTGGGCGGAGGACCCGAACGTCCTGGCCTATTCGTATTACGTTCGCGAGGACATCATCCCCAACGGCGCTGCAGACCGCGTGCTGGTGATCGCGAACACCAAGCCCAATCAGGCGATCGAAACGACGGTTCACCTGGACATGTCAGAACTCGGACTCGCGCAGGGAGCGAGATTCGGGGTCGTGGACGAACTCAGTGGACACGAGTGGGTGTGGAGCGGACCGTCGAATTACGTGAAGCTCGATCCCGCCGAACGTGTTGGTCACATATTCGCGATCTCCGGCGAATGACCCGCCGGTAGGATCGGGGCCGTGATCCAGATGCCGGGAACAGGACCCATCAACTCCGAAGATCCCCACTGGTACCGCACCGCCATGATCTACGAAGTTCTGATCCGTGGTTTCTACGACTCCACTGGCGACGGTGTTGGCGACATTCGCGGGCTCACGAGCAAACTCGATTATCTGGAGTGGCTGGGTGTTGACTGCCTTTGGTTGCTTCCGTTCTACCCGTCGCCCATGCGCGACGGCGGATACGACATCGCGGATTTCTACGGGGTGCATCCCGACTTCGGCAACACTGATGACGCGGTTGAGCTGATCGAAGAGGCGCACCGACGCGGTATCCGGGTGGTCGCCGACATGGTGATGAATCACACGTCCGACGAGAACCCATGGTTCCAGGAGTCGAGGCAGGATCGCACGAATCCCAAGGCGGATTGGTACGTCTGGAGCGACGATGACACCCAGTGGGATGACATCCGGGTGATCTTCTGTGACAGCGAACCGTCCAACTGGACTTGGGATCCCCAGCGCCAGCAGTACTACTGGCACCGGTTCTTCCATCATCAGCCTGATCTGAACTATCGCAATCCTGAGGTCCAGCAGGCCATGATCGACGTCGTCATGTACTGGCTGGCTCTCGGGCTTGACGGTTTCCGCCTCGATGCCGTGCCCTACCTGTTCGAAGAGGAAGGCACCCAGGGTGAGAACCTTCCCGAAACCCACGAGTTTCTGCGGCGCTTGCGCCGTGAGATCGATGACAGGTATCCCGACAGGGTCCTGCTGGCCGAAGCAAACCAGTGGCCCCAGGACGTCGTGTCGTACTTCGGGGACGGCGACGAATGTCACATGTGTTTCCATTTCCCCCTGATGCCGCGGATGTTCGTGTCTCTGCG
>JAUXGW010000298.1 GCA_030621865.1 Actinomycetes bacterium | reverse complement strand
GGTGACGGTGAGCTCCACATAGAGGCTGGAGTCGGCCGATTCGATCGCGATGCGGTCGCTGTCATGCATCAGGGTGAATCATCTTCCGACGCACTCGAACGGGCGACTGCGATCGTGGGGCGCCACCGGTTCTCCGGTGCCGGGACCCATGCTCTTTCACTGCTTGCACGGCCCCGCTGGCTTCGCTCCACTGCCATTGGCGACCCGGCCCGCGTGGGGGCCTCGGACCTGCACGCGGTTCAGACCACCGTGGTTCCTGACAATGTGCGAGACGCCTACCCGGCGGCAGCTGCAGGAAGGGATGCCGACGGTTCGGAGCTCCTCATGGTATTTGGTACTGGAGTGGATCTCTCGTTGGTGCCGATTGGTGCAGACACCCGCGAAGTTTACGGAGGAGAGTGCCAACTCCGGTTTGTATTACCCGCGGGCGACGCACTTGCTCCGATCCGCAGGTTGGTGGACACCCTGGTGAAGCCGGCAGAGCTGATCGAGATCGACCCGGAGTGGACCTGAGCAATGGGAGATCTGAGTGGACGTCTGGCAGCACTCGAACAGGAATACCGCAACTGCGAAGCGCAGATGGCGGATCCTGACGTTGTTGCTGACCGCAATCGATATGTCGACATAACCCGCCGATACAAGGAGCTTGAACCAGTGGTGGTTGCGGCACGTTCGCTGGATTACGCCGAGGGCGACATTGCGGCTGCCGAGGAACTCATCGAGGTTTCTGATGCCGCTGATCGTGCCGAGTTGCAGGCTGATCTCGATTCAGCGCAACTCCGAGCGGCGGAGTTGTCCGAAGAGATAAAGATTCTGCTTCTACCGAAGGATCCCAATGACGATCGAAACGTGATCGTGGAGATCCGGGGTGCCGAAGGTGGTGAGGAGGCCAACCTCTGGGCTGCCGATCTCATGGAGATGTATCGGGCGTGGGCGTCGTCGATGGGCTGGAAATGTGAATTGTTGGCTACCACGGCATCCGATCTTGGTGGCTTCACGGAGGCAACCCTGCGGATCTCGGGCGACGACATCTGGAGCCGACTGAAGTTCGAGGCCGGACCTCACCGCGTGCAACGTGTGCCGGCCACTGAATCACAGGGTCGAATTCACACCTCATCCGCAACCGTTGCGGTCTTGCCGGAGGCCGAAGAGGTGGATCTGGAGATCGATCCCAATGACCTCACCGTGGATGTCTACCGGTCCTCAGGCCCTGGGGGACAATCAGTGAACACCACTGACTCCGCGGTCCGCATCACCCACAATCCCACCGGTCTGGTGGTGTCGATGCAGGACCAGAAGTCCCAACTTCAGAACAAAGCCAAGGCGATGGCCGTCTTGCGGTCGCGACTGCTGAAGGCGGAGCAGGAACGCGCTGCCACCGAAGCCGGCCAGGCCAAACGTGAGCAGATCGGCGGCGGCGGCCGTGGTGAGAAGATCCGTACCTACAACTTCAAGGAGAACCGGGTCACCGACCATCGAATCGGTCTCACGACCTACAACCTCGACCGTGTTCTTGCGGGTGACCTTGGAGATGTCAGCGATGCTCTGGTGACCGATGAACGAGCCCGGCTGCTCTCCGAACAGACTGGCTGATGGTCACCTGGCGGGAATTGCTCTCCGAAACGGAGCAACGGCTCAGGAAACTCGGGACCCCGCATGAGGCAACCTGGATCATCTCCGAGGCCAGCGGGGCCGAGGGTTCCGAGCTGCTTCTCATACTTGAAGACCCGGTTTCCGAAGGTGGAATGGCGCGGCTCGACCGGATGCTCTCGCGTCGGGAAGCCGGGGAACCGTTGCAGTATGTCCTCGGTCACTGGGGCTTTCGCGAGCTGGACCTGATGGTGGATGATCGGGTTCTGATTCCCCGGCCCGAAACGGAAACTGTCACCGGGATCGCACTGGATGAACTTGACCGTCTCGGTGGCCGTCACACTGAGACCACGGTGATCGATCTGGGTACCGGATCAGGTGCAATCGCTCTGTCAATCGCTGCTGAGAGAGTGAGGACGCGCGTCTGGGCTACGGACACAAGTGCCGACGCCCTGGTTGTGGCGAGGGCGAATGCAGCGGGCCTGGGTCGAGCGGCCTCGCGAGTGACCTTGAGCGAAGGTTCCTGGTTCTCGGCTTTGCCGGACAGCCTCAGAGGTGAAGTGGATCTGGTGGTTTCCAATCCGCCCTACGTCGCACTTGGTGCAGCCTTGCCGGCGGAGGTTTCCGATCATGAACCCGAACAGGCTCTGTATTCCGGCTCCGATGGATTGGATGACGTGCGGACAATCATCGAGTGTGCCGCTGAATGGCTCAATGAGTCAGGAGTACTCGTGTGTGAATTGTCACCGGAACAGGCACCGGCAGCGCAGGCATTCGCCGAACCGTTGTTCGGCGAAGTAGTGGTTGCTCCGGACCTGAATGGCCGTCCGAGAGCCCTCGTGGCACGCCGGCCGGTCAGTATCCCTTGAACCTTCTGAAGCAAGTGCTCTCCGGGTCCAGTATCCCGTGAAGCGAGTATCCCCTGAAGCGAGTATCCCCTGAAGCCAGAATCCCGCGGACTCAGATCGGTCGATCGGGATCGACCACTCCCAGGTCGACGGCACCCGGTACCTCCACCAGTTCGCCGTTGCAGCGAAAACCGTCACCGTTGTCCTCATCGCTCCCGATTTCCGGATCGAGGCGCTCGAATCCGCCGTCGGAGTTCACCTCGAGAAGAGTCAGGCAGGTTCCCGGTGACCCGCCCCGGGGACCGGGATCGACCGCGGCGTGGAGTCCACCAGCGGTCCAGTCATCCATCTCGGCTGCGGCTTCCAGAATGCAGTTTCTGGTGAGGACCGAGTCATTGGCTTCCCCACATGCCTTGGCAGCTTCGGCGAAGAGAAG
>JAUXGW010000284.1 GCA_030621865.1 Actinomycetes bacterium | reverse complement strand
CACTGCACCAAACGAGGACATTCCCTGCACTGCGATACGCGTTCCGCGAGCGCGTTCAGTTCGTTCCGCCGGCCGGTGATCACATGCGGAGTCTGTCACGATTCACCAATAGGATCAGGTGCTCATGGCGAACCCCTCGGACAAGTCCAAGAAGCAACAGAGGCCAACCCGGTTGGTGCTTGTACGTCATGGGTTGACCGAGACCACAGGCAAGGTGCTGCCCGGTCGGACCGAAGGACTTCACCTGTCCGCCGAAGGTCAGGATCAGGCCACACGGCTGGGAATGAGGCTTTCGAACCTGGATGTTGCTGCCGTCTACACCTCGCCGCTGGAACGGACCAGGGAAACGGCCTCCCCGATCGCCAAAGCCTGTGGAATCCGCACCCGCACCGGTCATGGACTGATCGAATGCAACTTCGGCGAGTGGACCGGACAACCCCTGGACAAGCTGCGAAAGTTGCCTGAGTGGAAGACCGTGCAACGAAATCCCTCCATGTTTCGATTCCCCGAAGGTGAATCGTTTGGCGAGATGCAGATCCGCATGTGGGACCAGGTCAATTCACTCGTTGAACACCATCGGGGCGACACGATTGTGGCGGTCTCCCACGCGGACACGATCAAGGCTGCCGTTGCCATGGCGTGTGGCACACCACTCGACATGTTCCAGCGCTTCGTCATCTCGCCGTGCTCGGCGTCAATGATCATGTTCACCTCCGACGGCCCAATGCTGATGGCGGTCAACACCAACGGAGACGGTCTCAAAGACGCGAAGCTCGCATGACTGACGAAGACAGATTCGAGAGCATCGAGGCCTTCGTTCCGGGCGCCATCGGCGAACCCGGCGACCGCACGTTCTACGTTCAAGCCCGCTCGGGCTCGGACCTCTTCTCCCTGAAATGCGAGAAACAACAGGTAGGCCAACTCGGCCGCTACCTCACTCAGATCGCCAGCTCACTCGGCGCCTCCGTACCCGACCGGGACATCCTGGGCATGCTGGAACCAGTGGAGCCCGCCTGGGCGATAGGCGAAATTTCGGTGGCCGTCGATGAGGAATCAAAGCTCATTGTGGTGCGAGCCGAACAGATTCCGGAACCAGATGCTCCCGGGTTCGAAGCCGGCGGAGATCCGTTCGAGCAGGATCCCGATTTCGACCTCGAAGTGGCGGAGTTCACCCTCACCGCCGCGCAGGCGCTCGCATTCGGCGAATCTGCCGAGGAACTGATGGCCAGCGGCAGACCACCGTGCCAACTGTGCGGCGCTCCGATGGATCCGGACGGCCACGCGTGTCCCCGCTGGAACTGAGATGAGTGACAGTGATTCCGGGCAGGCGGTTCCATACGACGCCAATGTGAGGCCCGAACAAACGCAGCAGATGCTCAACCTGCTCGGCTCCGGTGAAATCGAGATCATCGGCCTGATGCCGTGGTCGTCCAACGGAACGTTCTACGTTCAGGTTCGTCACGGAGAACTCCATGCGCCGGCGGTCTACAAACCTGCCGCGGCGGAGCGGCCGCTGTGGGATTTTCCGAACGGACTCTGGAAGCGGGAGATCGCGATGTGGGAACTCTCCGAAATCCTCGGGTTCGGCCTCGTCCCTCCCACCGTTGCAACCGCCGGCGCTCCAGATGGCGGCCCGGGATCCCTGCAGGCCTTCGTGCCGGCCCGCTTCGAGGATCACTACCTGACACTCAGGGATCCCGCCGACCCGCAACTCGGTCAGGCCTTTCGGAGATTGTGCGCCCTGGATCTGGTGGCCAACTCCACAGACCGGAAGTCGGGTCACTGCCTCATAGACGGCGAAGACCACATCTGGGCCATCGACAACGGACTCAGCTTTCACGCGGAATTCAAGCTGCGAACCGTGATCTGGGATTTCGGTGGTGAAGTGATCGCACCCAAGATTCTGGAGTCCCTCAGTCGACTCTTCACCGACGGGGTTCCAGTTCGTTTGGCGCGCTGGTTGGATCAGACAGAGATCGATGCGATCGGATCCCGCTTGTCGGGACTCCTCGGCAACGGCCGATTTCCCCGAGACCCGGGCGGCCGACGGATTCCCTGGCCTCTCGTATGACCAGTTCCCGGGGGAGCCGTCCCGAATGAGCGGTCCGACGGATCTCGACAGATGGCTGTCGATCGGCGACCTGGACGAACTGTTGCGGGAGATCGATCGTTGTTGCGACGCACATGACTGGAACGGCGTCCAGGTGGTCGGCGAGCGAGCACGCAAAGCCATTGAACGCGGCCACCAACTGTGGCCGGCCGCCTCCTACGCGGAGTACCGCATCGCACTCGATGCTCCACCGGCCGCCGCAGCGAAGGTCATAACCGACCACTCCGGCTACCTGGCTCCCGGACCACTCACGGAGGTGATCGCCCAGAACCACAGGTGGACTGACCTTTCCTCTCACCTGCCAACCTCCGCGAAACGAGCTTTGGTGGCTCAGGAGAGGGCACTTCGCGGCGAGATCGTGCCTGATGCCGACTGCGGAGGCGAGATTCCGGGAGTCCTCGCCAACTGGGAACCGGGCTACGCATTGGCCACCTACTCCGACACTGGAGTTTCCGATGACGCGCCGGACAGAAATCCGATAACCACGACTGCGCCGCTGGCCGAACCAGGAGTCGAGTCCCCACAGGCTTGGGAGGCGTCGGCTGCGCTTCATTCCGCAGTGGCGCATTGGTCCGCCAAGTCGGACGGAATCGTGCGATCGATCGGCGTTGACGGGACCACGGCGAACGCACTCGGCTCATTGGGCCTTGGGCAGCTGCTTTGGCGAGAAAGCACGGTCACCGAATACGCCGAGATTCTTGCTTGGGCCGCGTCCAGTGGCGGATCACAGGGCCGGAGACGAGGTGCTGCCAGCGGGCGTTTCGAGGTCTGGTGGACTCTCGCCGTGCTCACCGCCACCGAAGACGACTGGCCGGTCGATCCCGGCATCGAAGCAGAGCGGCTGGTCTTCGGAGTCTGGGCGGAATCTGCGCCCGCCCCCGGATGGGAATGCAGGCTCACCGTGGAGGATCCCGACGACGGACTCGCCTGGGTACTGGATGCCACCGACCGCTCGAAATAGGCGGATCCGACGG
>JAUXGW010000038.1 GCA_030621865.1 Actinomycetes bacterium | reverse complement strand
CGCGTCTCATTCACTCTCCGGAGGTGTCTGGGTCTTGAGCGGCGTCACGTTCGATTCGGTCACGAAGGCCTTCGGCGACTTCCTGGCGGTGAGCGGGTTCACGCTCGACATTCGAGACGGCGAGTTCATGGTCTTGCTCGGCCCGTCGGGTTGTGGCAAGACCACCGCCCTGCGAATGATTGCCGGGCTCGAGGATGTCACGAGTGGCTACGTGTCGATCGGCGATCGGGTGGTCAACAACATTCCACCCAAGGAGCGCGACATAGCAATGGTGTTCCAGAGCTATGCGCTCTATCCACACATGACGGTTCGCAAGAACATCGAGTCTCCGCTGGTTGCGAACCGATCAGCGCGCGTCGAGTCCCACCAACGAAATGAACGTGTCCAGGAAGCCGCCGACATCCTGGACCTGACCGACTACCTCAACCGCAAGCCGGGGGAATTGTCGGGTGGTCAGAGGCAGCGGGTCGCTCTCGCCCGGGCAATCGTGAGACGTCCGGAGGTGTTTCTCATGGACGAACCCCTGTCGAATCTCGATGCCAAACTCCGCACCCGGACCCGCCTGGAAATCGTCAACCTACAGCGCCGCCTGGGCACAACCTTCGTGTACGTCACCCACGATCAGGTGGAAGCCATGACGATGGCGGACCGTATCGCCGTGATCTCCGAAGGCAGCGTCCAGCAGGTGGGCAAACCGCAGGACGTGTATGACCTGCCTGCCAATCTGTTTGTGGCGAGGTTCATCGGATCACCTCCCATGAACACGATCTCCGGGATCCACTCGGCCGGCAGCGGCACCACGGTAATTTCCACGGAGTCAGGGTCGATCGACATTCCAGCAGGTGCCCACAGCGAACTCGCTGATGGTGCTCCTGTGGTCATGGGCGTACGCCCTGAGCACATGCAGGTGATGGTTGACCAAACCTCCGAGTCCCCCGAAGCTCCAGGATCGCCCCTTCCGGGTACGGGCCTGCGAGGCACCGTGATCGCCGCCGAACTCCTCGGCCACGAGGTTCACCTCATCATCTCCGTGGGCGAAGAACGATTCGTCGTACGCCACAGCACCAGCGAGCCTTCCGGGTCGGACCCGGTGTCAGACACCGATGTTTCCGCCTACTCGCCCGGGACAGCGGTAATCCTCGAAGCCGATCCCGATGAAGTCCTCCTGTTCGATCCCGAATCCACCAACCTGCTCCCCACCACCGGCTGAGCAATGACCGACATCCCTCCTCCCAGCCACCCACCCAGGCGGTTCGGTCAGCGCGTGAGGGAGGCGCTGCTGGGTTACGCCTTCCTGGCTCCGGCATTGATCGCGATGGCCGCGTTCGCCTACTACCCGCTCACTCAACTGGTTTCGCTTTCATTGCATCGCGAGACCCGCTTCGGAACGAACTCGGTGTGGGTCGGCCCTCAGCAGTTGATCGACACACTCACCGGAGAGGATTTCCGCGAGGGAGTCATGCACTCCGGGCTGTTCATGGTCTACACGGTGCCGTTGGGACTGATCCTCGGTGTGCTCCTTGCCGTTTCGGCACACCGCAGGCTCAGGGGAATCCGGATATACCAGATGATCTTCTCCTCCACTGTTGCAACATCGGTTGCGGTGGCAGCCGTGATCTTCATCACCCTCGTGAATCCGGTGGTCGGCTACTTCAAGGATGTGGCCTGGTTGAGCCTCAACAATCCCGACACGGCTCTGTTCTCGGTGTCGCTGAGTTCGGTGTGGCAGAACCTCGGACTCACCTTCATCGTGATCCTCGCCTCACTCCAGGCGATACCCGAAGAACTCAATGAGGCCGCGACTCTCGACGGTTTCAGCGCCCCCAGGCGTTTCTTTCGCATCACCGTGCCACTGATCAGTCCGGCACTGATGTTTCTGGCCGTGGTTCTCGTGATCCAGGCACTTCAGGCATACGCCCAGATCGAACTTCTCACCAACGGAGGACCGGGATCCTCCACCGAAACACTGCTCTTCAAGATCGCCGATCCCCGGGGCATTCGCTCCGTGGGTGTGAAGGCGTCGATGTCGATCGGTTTGTTCGCGCTCACCGCCATCGTGGCCGCCATGCAGTTCGGTCTTCTGTCCAAACGGGTT
The DNA here is from genome assembly GCA_030621865.1 of Actinomycetes bacterium. Classification (GTDB taxonomy): domain Bacteria; phylum Actinomycetota; class Acidimicrobiia; order Acidimicrobiales; family Microtrichaceae; genus JAHRAZ01. The sequence goes on along the minus strand of JAUXGW010000038.1, from coordinate 13,247 downwards.
CACTATGGCGACTGAATCCTCCAATCCCGATCAACCCGTGATCAAGGCAAGCCAGGCAGGTGACGGCAAAACCGGCGCAGTTGGCGGAGTCCGTCGGGCCACTGCCGTCGACGAGACCACAAAACGCGGCGACTCCAGGGTTCTTCGCGGCGCGAAGACGGCAGGGTGGCATCTGCTCCTCCTGGCGTTGTCGCTGCTGGTGTTGTTTCCCATCTACATGTTGCTGCTCAAGGCGATTTCTGCGCCTCTCGCCTACTTGGCGGCCGGCCAGCCCCTGACGCCGGTGAATCCCGAGTGGGACGTATTCAGCCGGGCCTGGAACGGCGCCAACCTGTCCTCGGCGATGGCTCTCAGCGCCATCGTGACGCTCTTGATCGTGGCCGCTCAACTACTCACATCCGTGCTCGGCGCCTACGCGTTCGCGTTCCTGGAGTTCCCGTTCAAGAAGGTCATGTTCGTGATTGTGGTGGCGACTCTGCTGCTGCCGATCGAAGTCACGCTGATCGCCAACATCCGAACCATCCGGGACCTTGGCTGGCTCAACTCGGTTCCTGGCCTCACGCTCCCCTTTGTGGCCACGGCGTTCGGAATCTTCCTGATTCGTCAGGGATTCCTCGGAATCCCCAAGGACCTGCGCGACGCGGCCACACTGGATGGGTATGGCCACATGAGATTCCTGTTCAGGGTTGCTGTTCCGCTCTCCAAGCCGGTCATCGGTTCATTCCTCGTGATCTCGTTTCTCGGAGCCTGGAATCAGTACGTATGGCCCAGAAACGCCACCGATTCACGCAGCTGGCAGACAGCGCAGATTGCATTGCGTACTCTGACAACCGAACGCATCGACGAACTCAACTTGGCATACGCGGGAGCCGTGATTGTCGCAATCCCCCTCATCCTGCTGCTGATCTTCTTCCAGCGGCAGATGGTGAGGGGCCTCACCGCAGGGGCGGTGAAGGGCTGAAATGCACAAACAACCCGACATGAATCCAGAACCCAACCGTCCATCTCCCAACCGCAGAGGATCCCAAGCATGAAACCATTCTCAGACCGACGATCTGTCTGGCTCATCGCATTGTTTGCAGGTTTTGCCCTGCTGGGCACCGCCTGCGGAAGCTCGGATGACGACGGTGGTGACGGGTCCGCCGCAGAGTCGAGTGAGTGCATCGTCGACGCCCTCGGGAATGCTGATTCCCCGGTCGAAATCACTCTCTGGCACGGCGTAACCGGATTGGCCGCACGCACGCTCGACGAGATTGCCGCTGAGTACAACGAGAGCCAGGACAAGGTGAAACTCACCGTGCAGCCCCAGGGCACCTACGAAGAACAGTTGAAGAAGTTCACTGATTCCCTGCGTGACCCCGCGAGCCTTCCGAACGTCTACGTCGGAGAGGACACCAATACCCAGTTCATGATCGATTCCATGGCTGCCATTCCCGCAGCCACCTGCATCGAGGCCGATCCGGACTCCGCTGATACCTACGACGACCTGATGCCGGCGGTTGATGGCGGTTACACGGTGGACGGCACCCTCTGGCCCGCCGCGTTCGGCGTTTCCACACCGGTGATCTACTACAACCGGAGCCATTTTGAGGGAGCCGGACTGAACCCTGAGGAACCGCCCGGGTCGCTGGAGGAGCTGCGAGCCGACGCCGAAGCTCTGCGGGCCGACAACCCGAGCCCCGAGTACACGCCGATGGTGTATCGGGCGGATGCGTGGTGGGTGGAGCATCTGGACACTCGCGCGGGAGAAGAACTCGTTGATCAGGACAACGGACGAGACGGACTCGCAACCACGAGCAAAATGCTGAATCCGGAGACCCAGAAGGTCGTCGACTGGATGGCTTCGATGCAGGAAGACGGCTTGCTCAAGGCGATCCCCTACTCGGCCACCTTTGACGCCTACCTGACGGTTGCCACCCAGGCCTCTTCGATGCTGATCGAAACCAGCACCGCCGCCACCACTGTTGACGGGATCATCGAAGGCAGCCTGAACGCAGCCGATGTGGGTCTTGACGAAGGCACCGACCTGTCAGGAATCGCATTCCCCGATCTGGACCTCGGAGTCGGCGAACTTCCCGGCCCGGACGGCCCGGGGAGCGGCCAGATCGGCGGCAACGCCTGGTATGTGATCGACACCGGCTCAGATGAAGCCACCTCGGCCACGTGGGACTTCATCAAGTACTTCCTGCAAACTGAGAATCAGGTCACGTGGACCGAACGCGGTTCCTACCTTCCGGTTTTCACCAGGGTTCAGGAAGATCCCGACCTTCAGGCGTATTTCACCGACACCCGACCGGGCAAGTGGCTCGCCACTGCGGTCGAAAGCCTCGCCGTGGTCGATCCCGACTTCCCCGGTCCGGTGATCGGACCGTACAAGGAGTTCCGTGTGGAGGTCCGGGCGGCTCTGGAGAGCATCCTGATAGGCGGCGAAGACCCCACGACAATGATGGAAACGGCCGACGAGAACTTCCAGACGGCACTCGACGAGTACGCCCGGGATGTCGGACAGGGTTAGGCCTTCCGCACCTTTGGTTGAGCGTGGGCGAGTACTACCTCAGCCGGACAATCCGAGCCGACGACCGAGGTCGCTGCGGAACACGTTGTTGGGATCTAGTTTCTCGCGTACGTCCCGCCACTCGTCGAGGCGCGGATACATCAGCGGCATGAGTTCGGGGCGAACCCGGCTGTCCTTGGCCAGGTAGACCCGACCGCCACCTTCCACCACGAGCTCATCGAGTTCATCGAGCAATCGGTCGAGACCGGATCCAGCGGGAATGTCGAGAGCCAGCGTCCAGCCCTTCTGGGGGAACGATAAATGGCCCTCGTTGCCCTCGCCGAATCGTTTGAGGACTGCAAGGAACGATGAGGCTCCACTTGCGGACAAACGCTCAACCGATCGACGAATCACTTCACTCGATTCATCGGGAATGGCGAACTGCCACTGCAGGAAACCACGTTTGCCGTAGATGCGGTTCCACTCGGAGATCATGTCAAGCGGATGGAAGAAGGCTTCGATGGTCTTGAGTTCGTCACGACGCATCACCGGGGCCTTGCGGTACCACAACTCGTTGAACGCACGAATCGAAAGACGGTTGAGCATTCCGCTCGGAATGATGTCCGGCGGTGCCGGGAACTGCGACGTGGAATATTCGAGTGGCTTGTCCACACCCTCTGCCCGGACTTCGGCCAGTGACGCAAACCTGCCCCGCTCGAGCACCGAACGACCCATCGAGGCACCCTGGGCAAGCAGGTCGATCCAGGCAACGGAGTATTCATAGTCGTCGTCGCCTTCGATCATGAGTTGCATGACCGAGTCGAGATCAGGTGCGCGGTCGGTATCGACTGAGATTCGCGAGGATTCGATCGGCTTCATCGCAATCGTCGCATCGAGTATCACGCCGGTGAGTCCGACTCCCCCGGCGGTTGCCCAGAAGATGTCCGAATCCGACTCGGGTGTGATGTTGCGTACTTCGCCGTGACCATCGAGAAGGCGGAAACTCTTCACGTGGTTGCACCACGAACCCTTGCGGTGATGGTTCTTGCCGTGGATGTCCGCGGCAATCGCTCCGCCAACGGTGACCATTCGTGTTCCGGGTGTGACCGGAACGAAATAGCCGAGCGGAACGAGCCAGCGCATCAGGTCATCGAGGCTCGTGCCCGCCTTCGCAGTGACCACTCCGCTTTTCAGGTCCACATCGATCAGGCCGGACATCGATGGGCCGTCGAGGACGGTGCCCCCGGCATTCTGGGCGCAGTCTCCGTAACCTCGACCGAGGCCCCGGGCCAGGACTCCGCGCGGTCCGGCCTCGCTGACCGCATCAGCGATCGCCGCGGCATCGGGAGCGTGAACGACCTCAGATCGGGTAGCTGCTGTTCGCCCCCATCCCCACAGGAGTTTCGACTCGCTTGGAACGTTTGCGCTCACAGGTAGATTCCGATGAAAAGGCAGATGACGAGCAGGACACCCATCACCTGCATCTGACGGTCATGGAGGATCACGTCCTCCGGCGCGGAACCTTCACCCTTGTCCACCAGGAGCGCGTATCTGAGAACTGCGATGAGGAACGGAACGATCGAGATCTGCAACCACGGTGTGCCACCGATGATTTCGGCTCGTTCCACCGCCCACAGGCAGTAACTCATGAGAAGCGCTGCCGCGGCGACTCCGCGCACCCAGCTCAGGTACTCCGAGGAGTATTCGCCCAGTGTTGGTCGGAGTTCGGCCGCACCGTCACCAAGTTCCTGTTTCTCCGCGTACCGCTTGGCTGAGGCGATGAACAGCGAACCGAACAGCGAAATGATGATGAACCAGTCGGAAACACCCACCTGCGCCGCGTAGGCACCGCCCAGCAGCCGAAGGATGAACCCTGCGGAGAGCACCACCAGGTCGACCACCGGAATCGTCTTCAACCAGAAGCTGTAGGCAGTGGTGAGAACCGCGTATCCGACGACCACAGCGGTCAGGTTCGGCCCGTTCAGAGCCGCGACCGAAACACCGGCAATGAACAGCAAGGCCGCCACGACAACCGCCACCGGAATCGGAACGACACCCGAGGCAATCGGGCGGCTGGACTTGGTCGGGTGTTTGCGGTCGGACTCGACGTCGAGAATGTCGTTGAGGTAGTAGGTGGCCGACGACACGAGGCAGAACGCCACGAAACCCATCAGCGTGAGACGGAAGTAGTACCACTCGTTGAGGACGCCGGCAGCCGCCGGAGCCACGAACACCAGACTGTTCTTGGCCCATTGTTTCGGACGCGCCTCGCGAACCAGCCCTTTGACAAGCGAGGTGCTTCCCCCGGTTGATCCCTTTCGGGATCCCGTCTTCTGGTCTGTCACGTTCCCTCGATCACGATTGTTCAAACACCCCTTTGGGTCGCCAATTGTACCCACGAGGCCTGATCTGACCGCATCAGGAGACCCGAGCAACTATGCCCATGATCGTGGACTCACCATCGTCGAGGACAAGATGCCCATGGGCGGCACGAAACAGCCGATCATTGATGGCACGACCGACACCGGCGGGATCCACAGTTTGCGCAAGAAGTACGTCTGTGGACTCCTCATCGGCCCTGCGGAGCAACGCGAAGAGACTCGCGGCAGCCTCGCCCGGATCACTCGGCAGCTCGAGCAGACCAGCCCGCACCTGTTGCTCGCCAAGAGCGGCACGGACTGAATCCCTCAGGGCGGACTCACCCTCGACAAGCACCACCGGCATCAAGGGCGAATAGTGCGCAGCAAGCGTCCCGGGCGATGTCGAGGACTCCTCAGGCGCAGTGGCCCGCCGGTCGGAGTGAGTGACCTCACCCAGGAGATCCTCGATGTCCTCGAGAGCCAGTGCACCCGGTCTCAGAACTGCAGGTGGGTTCTGTGTGCAGTCCACAACGGTCGACTCGATTCCGAGCGGTGTCGGACCGGCGTCCAGCAGCAGGTCGACGCTGTCACCCAGTTCGTCGCGGACATGACCGGCATCGGTTGGACTGACGCGCCCGAACCGATTGGCCGAAGGTGCTGCCAGGGGAACACCTGCCGCGTCGAGAAGGTCCAGAGCCACCGGATGGGCCGGACAACGCACACCAACGGTTCCGAATCCGCCACCAACAAGATCGGAGATGCCCTCGCGGCGGTTGAGAATCAGGCTCAGCGGACCGGGCCAGAAGCGCTCCGCCAACCGGTGCGCCACGGAGTCCGGCGCTCCCATGTCGCCAACCTCATTCGCCGCGGTGACGGAACTCACGTGAACAATCAGTGGATCCGTCCTGGGGCGACCCTTGGCATCAAACACTGCGTTGATCGCATCGTCGGAAGTGGCATCGGCGCCAAGTCCATAGACCGTCTCAGTAGGGAACGCCACCAGCCCGCCCTGTCGAATCAGTTCTCCCGCATTCCGGATTTCTTCCGGTGTTGGGTGAATTCCGCGGGTCATCGCACAACCCTAACGATCTGACGGGTCATCAGATATGTCGTACAATTCCAGTGCCGCCAGCGCCAGTCGCGGTGGACCACGAGTACGCAGGGTGAGTGGATACGCACCCGACGGGAGTTGACATGAAACGACTGACAGCCGCCGACAGCTGGTATCTGTACGCCGAGACACCTTCGATGCACATGCACGTGGTCGGGGCCGTGATCCTGGATGCCACCGACTCCCCGACCCACGTGGATGCCGATGTGATTGAAGAGCACGTATACCGGGTTGTGCCCAACATCGAAGGGTTCTCCGATCGCCTGCTTTCGGTGCCATTCGGAATCGATCATCCGGTCTGGGTGAACGACGGGGAATTCTCGATGAGTCGCCACGTGCGGCGTCACACGCTCGACGCTCCAGGAGGCAACGAGGAACTCAGCGACTACATCGGCGAAGTGGCTTCAACGGAACTCGACCGCACGAAACCCCTCTGGGAAATGCACATTGTGGATGGCCTCATGGGTGGCCGTATGGCTCTTGTGACCAAGATGCATCACACCATCATCGACGGCGAGACGGGCGTGGACATGATGCCCTACCTGTTGTCAATGGAGCCCGGCGGCGATCCACTGCCGGTACCGGAGGAGCCTCGATTCGAGGCCGCCCTCGATCGCGATCCGGGCCCGATCCGTCTGGCTGTCGATGCGGCCTGGAACCGGGTCAGCAACCCCGGGCGATCGGTGAACGCCCTGCGCCGGACGGTTTCGGGAGTCTCGAAAGCTGCCGTGACCGTGGTGGGACAGCGGCGCGCCGGTCAGACCACTCCGGGTCCGTTCACTGCACCCCGGACACCCTGGAACGCAACCCTCACTCCGGCCCGTTCAGTCGCATTCTCCAACGTCTCCCTGGATGAGCTGAAAGAAACCAAGAGGGCGTTGGGTGTCACCGTCAACGACGTGGTCCTGGGAGCATGCACTCTCGCGCTCCGTCGGGTACTCATGCGTCAGGGAGAGGATCTCGATCGACCACTCGTGGCTGCCATTCCTGTGAGCGTCCATGGAAGCGACAAGAGCGACATCGCCGACTCAGCGGTCAATCAGGTGTCAAACCTGTTCTCCCACCTTCCGGTGCAGCTCTCGGATCCGGAGGAAATAGTCGACTACATCCATGGGGTCACTGGCGGAGCCAAGGAACTGCACGAAGAACTCGGCCCGGACATCCTCGGCGACATGGTGGACCTGGTGCCACCGTCGGTACTGCATTTCGGCATCGATGCCATGTCGTGGGCCCGCGTTCCGGACTACACCCCACCGATTTACACCACGATCATCTCCAACGTGCCCGGCTCACCAGTTCCCCTGTACCTGGCGGGAGCAGAAGTCGTGGACATGGTGCCGTTCGGTCCCTTGATCGAGGGTTGTGGCCTGAACATCACGGCAATCAGCCACATGAATCGATTCCACATCGGAATCATGGCCTGCCCTGATCTGATCCCCGATGTGGAGGGAATCCTCGAAGAAATCGTGGAGGGGTTCGAGGAAATGCACAAGCTCGTACAGAACCGGAGTTGACACCACAATGGACGACCCGAAAATGGGCAACAGGGATGCTGTGAAGGCGTAGCGTGAAAGGTATGGCTGCTGTGACCACCGAACAGGACAACACCGAACAGGACAACACCGGGGATTCTGTGCCCGCTGCTGCGGAAACGCCGGGTTCCGCGTCTCCGCCGTGGTGGAGGCCGTTCGGGATGCTCGAACGGGGCACGAAGACAGCCCGCCGTGTCGAGAAGCAACTCGCTCGACAACCGCTCGCAAGGCTCGCCCTGGCCGGGCCGCGCACGGCCCGGTGGGCAGCGGAGACGTTTCAGAATCGTCTCGACGAAACCAGCCATGGAAACCCCGAAGTGAAGGTCACTCCGTCGTTGATCGCACATGTGGCGCTCGACGAATCCGTCATGTTGATGGCCATGGGCCCGAAGCGAAATCCGACCCGCTCAGAATACGAACGCGTCGGTGCCGATCTGGCCAGGGCACGGGATATCCTCGACACCAAGGGGTTCCTCGATGATCCCGCTTCCTACCATCAGGAACCACCGCCGTTGGTCAAGCCCGCCAGCAGTCACGGCTGGGCCTTGGGAAACTCATATGAACGACTCTCCTGGCCAAGTGGTTACGAGCCATCCCCGGACATGCCCGGAGTCACTCACTGGAACGGATTCGAGGCCAACAGCACCGCCTCGGCGTGGGTCATGCGACACAATGACAAACCACGGCCCTGGGTGGTGTGCATCCACGGATTCGCAATGGGCACACCATTCATGGACCTGATGGGTTTCCATGCCAGTCATCTCTACAACGACCTGGGCGTGAACCTGGCCGGAATCGTTCTTCCCACCCACGGTTCTCGTCGCCCGAGCCCGATCAGTGGCGAGAAGTTCCTGACCTTCGACCTGATGAACGTGCTCCACGGAATGAGCCAATCCCTCTGGGACATTCGGCGCCTGCTCAGTTGGGTTCGCCTCCAGGATCCGACCGGAATCGGACTCATGGGTGTGTCCCTGGGTGGATACCTCACCGCACTCACCGCCGCCCACGAGCCTGACCTCAACGCGGCCATCTCCGGCATCCCGGTGGCAAACCTGCCGGACATGTTCCGGCACCATTCACCGCGCCACGTTCATGAGCGGGCCGTTGAGCACTCGGTGCTCGACGAGATGGCGGAAGAGGTCCTCAAGGTGGTGTCACCGCTCGAGGTGGACCCAATCGTTCCGAAGGATGCGCTGGCAATCTTCGCCGGACTGGGTGACCGCATGGCTCCTCCTGGGCAGGCGAACAAGCTTTGGGAGCACTGGGACGAACCGGACATCTATTGGTATCCGGGAAACCACATCGGCTACCTGTGGTCCAAGAAGGCCTGGAACTTCGTCGATCGCAAGCTTGAAGAACGCGGGCTCACCGTCGATGCCTGAACGACTTCTCGTCATCGGCGGTGATGCCGCTGGAATGACCACAGCAAGTCAGGCAATGAGGACAGCCGCCAGCGGAACACTCGAAATCCTTGCGTTTGAACGCGGGCCCCGGACCTCATGGGCGGCCTGTGGACTGCCGTACTTCGTGGAGGGCCTGATTCGGAGTCCCCAGAAATTGATCGCGCGGACTCCTGAGCAGTTCGCTGAGCGGGGAATCGACGTAAGGGTCCGACACGCTGTGACTTCCATCGACACGGACAACCACACCTTGGCCGTGCGCGATCTGGCTGCGGACGCGGAGCACACCGAAGCCTGGGATCATCTCGTGATCGCCACCGGGGCAAGCGGCATCACGCCTCCTCTGCCGGGAATCGACGCCAACGGAGTCATACAGCTCCGCACCCTCGATGACGGGATCGCCATGGACGAAGCCATCAAGTCGGGAGCGCGCAAGGCCGTGGTGGTCGGCGCCGGATACATCGGCATCGAAGTCGCCGAAGCCTTGGTGGCCCGGGACCTCGAAGTCACGGTGCTGGAACTGGCCGACCAGCCGATGGCTGCGACGCTGGGTCCGGAGATGGCCGCGATCGTCAGCGAGTCGATGATCTCGGCCGGTATCGACCTGAGGCTCGGCACCGCTGTGCAGGGATTCGCCACCAATGCCGACTGTGACCTGACCGCCGCACTGGTGAGTGGCGACGAGATCGAATGCGACATCGCGGTGCTGGCTCTGGGAATCCGGCCGAATAGCCACTTGGCCGGTGATGCCGGCATCGAACTTGGCGAAGCCGGCGGCATCAGAGTTGACGACCGGATGCAGACTTCGGCTCCGAATGTGTGGGCCGCCGGTGACTGTGTCGAATCGCTCAACCGCGTTACCGGTCAATACGGGATCTACGCCTTGGGCACCCACGCCAACAAACAGGGTCGCGTGGCGGGCACCAACATCGCCGGCGGTCACACAACCTTCCCGGGAGTGATTGGAACCGCCATAACGAAGTTCGGCGACCTCGAGATCGGGCGAACCGGCATCACCGAGGCCGAAGGCGAAGAGCAGGGAATCAGAACGGCCGCCACCACGGCGAGATCGCGAACAAAGGCCGGGTACTTTCCGGGCTCCGACCCAGTCACGGTGAGGGTGATCCACTCCCCCGACGACGGCAAGATCCTGGGTGCGCAGATCGTTGGCGGAGAAGGCTCCGCAAAACGCATCGACGTGTTCGCCACGGCCATCTGGAGTGAAATGACAGTTGACGATCTGGCCATGGTCGACATGTCCTATGCACCGCCATTCTCGCCGGTGTGGGATCCGGTTGTGTTTGCAGCGAGCATGGCCGCGCAAGGCAGGTCCTAGGTGGCCGCTCGCGGCCCGCTTCGGTTGAAATTCCTCAAGTCTGCACCCACGGTTGCCGACCTCCCGGGCTCGCCGGCGGAGGTGGCCTTTGCCGGCCGGTCAAACGTGGGCAAGTCGTCCCTCATCAATGCCCTGGCCAACCAGAAACGAATTGCCGAGGTTTCCAAGACACCGGGCCGCACCCGCCTGCTCAACATCTTCGAACTGGATTCCGAACGGGAACCGCACCCGACGGTCGTGGACCTGCCCGGATACGGCTATGCCAAGGTCCCGAAGCACATGCAGGCCACGTGGGGGCCAATGATCGAGGACTATCTGCTTGATCGCGAGAGTCTTCGCTGTGTCCTCGTGCTCGTCGATGGTGAGGTGGGACCCACGAAACTCGATGTGGCGATGCTCGACTGGGTGGAGCACAACGAGATTCCGTTTCAGATCGTGGCCACCAAACACGACAAGGTGAAGTCCTCGAAACGCCAGAAGCGCAAGAAGGATCTCGCCTACGAGTGCGGAGTCGACACCAAGGATGTGATCTGGGTGAGTGCGGCCAAGGGTGTCAACATCGACACTCTCAGAGGTCGCATCGTTGGCTGGTTGAACGAGAAGAACCCCGACCAGAGCCACTAGTCCGTTTCGGGAAACACCAGTCGAGCCAACTCCCGGGGAGCCACGTTGGTGTAGGAGGTATGGATCCACTCGGTGATCTCCTCCCAATCCGCCGTCTCGAGCGGCCCGGTGAATGTCACGGAAACCCAACCATGTCGCCCCAGGCCGTAGCCAGTCGGTTGGGCATCGGGATTGCTGCCCACAACCGACAGCGCTTCTTCCTTGCCGAGTTTCATGGTCATCCCGGCACCGTCGAGCGGGCTGAACACGAAGTTCTTGTCGCGCACCCGAAACGATGGCTCACCACCCCAGGCCTCGATGTCGACACGTTCGGCCTCCGGAAGCGCCATGGCAATCTCCTCGATTCTGGCGAAGTTGTCATTGGATGTCATCGTGCTCAGTTCCCTTTCCGATCCCGAGTGGGAAAACGCCAACTGTAGGGTTCCCGGCATGGGTGACCACGGCGCCTCGGAGTTACCACGAACACTCGCCCTGAGCCGTCTGGCTGAGCAAGTTGCCGGATAGCCTCGACGTCGTGACCAGCATCGGCGAGTTGTGAGCGAAGCCTCCGCCGCAGTAACCGCCGCGTCAACAGAGAAGATCAGCACCTCGACGTGGGTGGCATTGGCGGCGATGGGGCTGGCCGTGTTCGCCATCGCCAACGACTTCACTGCCATGAACGTGGTGCTGCCCGCGATCGAGAAGGAACTCGACACCGACCTGGCCAGGGTGCAGTGGGTGGTCAGCGGTTACGCACTCGTCTTCGGCGTGCTCATTGTGCCGGGCGGACGGCTGGCGGACATGTTCGGCCGCGTCAAGATCCTCTCCATCGGAGGACTGATTTTCGCCCTGTTCTCACTGCTCGGCGGACTCGCGCCAAATGTATATTTGCTGATCGCAGCCAGATGCCTGATGGGTGTGGGGGCCGCCATGATGTGGCCCGCCATTCTGGGCCTCATGTACGCGCTGCTGCCGGAGAGCAAAGCGGGACTCGCCGGCGGCCTGGTGATCGGCATCGCAGGCATCGGCAACGCCGTGGGGCCAGTTCTGGCGGGTGCTCTCGCCGAGATCGACTGGCGCTACATCTTCTTCCTCAATGTGCCGATCGCCCTGGCGGCGGTAGTAGTCACCCGGCTCGCGGTTCACGTGGAGAACCCCAGAGTGTCCGAAGGAATCGATTACCCGGGAACCGCCTTGTTGGCAGTCAGCCTGATCGCACTTCTCGGCGCCATGACTTTCGCTCCCACGATCGGTTGGACAACCGGGGTACTCCTCTCGCTCGCCGTCAGCGCAGTGTTCATGTTGTTGTTCGCGTTCCGGGAGCGGATCGCCGGGGAGGGCGCTCTGATTCCTCCTGATGTGATGGCCAACCGGAACTTCATGTGGGCATGCATGGCAGTGCTGGCGATGTCGGCCACGTTCTTCGCCACCTTGTTGTATCTGCCTCAGTTCTTTCAGAAGATCCTCGGCGAGGGCACACTCTCCGCAGGTCTCATGCTGCTCCCGTTCGTGGCGACCTTCGCTCTGGCGTCATTCGCGGAAACCTGGCTGCTCAATCGAGTGGGCATGAAGGCCGTCATCTCCACCGGCGCAGTTTGCATCTTCCTTGGCCCTTTCCTTTACGTCCTCCTGCTTCGGCAGGGAGGCGGCTACGCCGAACTGATTCCCGGCATGGTCCTGATGGGCATCGGAGTGGGCCTCTTCTACTCATCGGTGACCACTGCCGCCCTCACCTCCCTGGACCCGTCGAAGTCCAGCCTCGCCGGTGGCCTCGTATACATGTTCCAGATAGCAGGTGGCGCAGTCGGCCTGGGGATCACGACAGCCATCTTCCTCTTCGCCTCCCGCTCGGAGATCTCAAGCGCAGCCAGCGACATCGGAGTCACACTGACCAGCACCGAAGTGAGTGACGTGCACGGTGTCCTGGCCGGCACCGAGACCAGCCAACAACTGATTGCACAGTCACCTTCACAGGCGACGCAACTCACCGAGGTAGTGAGCGATGCATTCACCACCGGAATGCGCTGGGCCTTTGCATTCGACGCGCTCCTCGCCTTCATCGGTGTGGTGATCGCCGTCACGAAAGTGGGCGGGCCACTCTCGAAGTTCGGTCGCGACGTCGCCAAAGCGGAGCCGTCACCGACAGGTGCCGAACCATCCGCGAACTGAACCGACAACACGAGACATCATTCAAGACAGTTCCTGGACTTCCCACGATGCGAAAACAGCCCCGATACCTTCAACGCCGATATGTTCCCCTGATCGCCCTGCTGGCGGTCGGCGCGATCCTCGGTTCATGTGGAACGGGCTCGGAGTCCGACCCGGCAGCCACTGAGACCGAACTCCAGGAGACTTCGCTTCACTCGATCAGTGCCGACACACAATGCGACACCGAGCCGGACACCACCGCT
>JAUXGW010000096.1 GCA_030621865.1 Actinomycetes bacterium | reverse complement strand
GTGAGTGCCGAGGACATGGCTGCGTTCGTGGCACAGCGCGGCAGGTACAGCCCTGCGATTGATCCCCTGGAACTCGCCGGTTACTACGTTCTCGAAGGTACGGCGGAGGGCGTCAGAGGTGACATCGCGCTGGTTCAGTCAATTCTCGAAACCGGCAATTTCGGTTTTGCCGGATCGATGGTTGCAGTTTCCGACTACAACTACGCGGGGATCGGCGCATGTGACAGCTGCTCTTCCGGATTCAACTACGAAACCATGCAGATGGGTATCCGTGATCAGATGCAGTTACTGCACACATACGCTGCGGATGGCCTCACAGCGGGGGACCTGGCCTTCCCGGTTGTTCGCAAAGCGCCGGAGAAAAGTTCCGTTCGCGGATGTTGCGAAACGTGGATGGAATTGTCCGGTGTCTGGGCCACAGGCCCCGGTTATGGCGTGAAGATCCTCACGATCTACAACGAGATGCTCTCCTTCGCTGCCCAGCGGCAAGCCCTGCGCCAACTGGCGCCACCTCCCACCTGAACGCGGAGATCCTCCGAGCGACTGTGACGCTCGGTACACCCGTCCGAGCCGACCTCGATGGTGCGGATCCGGACAAGGGATGACAAGGGATTCCGGACAAGGGATGACAAGGGATACGGACAAGTTGAGGTCCGGCCGCTGCGGTACCCTGCGAACCTGATCTCAAAGGGGCATTCAATGAACAGCAACGGCAGGGAAACCCGGGAGCAGTGGGATGCCATCGTGATCGGTTCGGGGCCGGGTGGCCTGACCACCGCTGCATACCTCTCTGCCGCAGGCAAGAAGGTTCTGGTGCTCGAACAGCATGACATCGCCGGTGGCAATTGCCAGGTGTTCCGCCGCAAGGATTACGAATTCGATGTTGGCCTCCATTACCTCGGTGACTGCAATACCGGTGGCACCATTCCATCGATCCTGCGGGGTTTGGGACTTGATGGAACCATCACCTTCCGCCCCTTTGACCAGGACGGATTCGACACACTGATCTTCCCCGACCTCACTTTCCGGGTTCCTGCCGGTTGGGACGAGTATCAACAACGTCTTGTCGACACGTTCGGTTCCGACCGCGACGCGATTGAGGGCGTGATCGCAGTGCTGCGCGGCATCGCCGAGGAACTTCCGTTGAGTTACCTGCCCGGGGTGGAGACACCAACCATTGACAAGTGGAGCAAACGAACCCTTCAGGACTTGTTCAGCGAATTCCAGCTGTCCCAGCGGCCGGCAGCTGTGATCGAGCACTGGAGTGGTCTCTATGGTTCGGGTCCGGCCGACACCGGGTGCTGGATGCATGCGCTGATCATCAATCACTACATGGGTGGCGCCTTCTATCCGGAGGGTGGCGGACAGATGATCCCGGCCCGGCTGGTGCAGTTGATCGAGTCCCTCGGGGGAGAGGTTCGAACTCTGAGTCGAGTGGATCAGATCCTCGTGGAAGACGGGGTGGTACAGGGAGTCCGCCTGACAGACGGCACTGTGCTGGAAAGCGATGTTGTGGTTTCGAATGCGGACTACAAGCGCACCGTCACCGAGCTGACCGACCCTTCGGTCTGGTCGAGCGACACGGTGGAATGGGCCGAGGGTTCGGTGATGACGCTGGCGTTGATCGTGACCTACGTGATTGTTGACAAGGACATCGTTTCCGGGATCCCGAACACCAACTTCTTCGTGTACTCCGGATGGGACGTCGAGGAGGAATATGCACAGTTGGAGGCCGGCAAGGTTCCGGACCGCCGACCGTTTGCGTACCTGTCGATGGCGAGCCGCAAGGATCCGGACAATCCCCACCTCTGCGGGCCGGGCCAGACCAATATGCAGATCATGACGCTCGCACCGCGAGGGTACGAGGTCTGGGGCGTTGATGAAGGGCCGGCACACGGAGCCAAATACCGACGCTCGGACAGCTACCGCTCACGCAAGGCCGAGTACGAAGACATGCTGATCGACGCTGCCGAAGAGGCACTGGGACCGTTTCGCGATGACATCGTCCATCTCGAAACTGCCACTCCACTCACGCAGGAGCGTTACACGCTCTCCAGTGGGGGAACCAGTTACGGTCTTCAGTTCTCACCCGAGCAGACGGGCAAGCTTCGTCCCGGGTACCGCACCGAAATCCAGGGACTGTACGTGGTGGGCGCAAGTTCTGTTTCAAGTCACGGCATCGCCGGAACAATGATCGGCGGGGTGGCCTGTGCCGGCCAGATACTCGATCGAGCGCTGGTGCCCGAGGTGATGATGGGTGAGGTGCTCTCCGAACCCGGAGTCATCGGAGAAGATCCACCGGACTGGGATCCTTTCCCTGTTTCGCGCGGCAAGCGTTTGAGTGCAATTCGGGCCGAGGGTGTCGAAGCCCGCGCATCTGCGTCAACTGACTGAACTCAGGGTTGCTCCCGGCGGCCGCTTGGCAGAAGATCCGGACGCATGGGCCTGGTACGGGGTCCAGCAGTCTCGATGGCAGGTTTGCGTGGACGTTGACAACTACTGAGCAGGTCGCGCCGCTGCTCTGAGTACGGTCCGGGACCGAGCTCCGCCAGCGCTTGGACCCGGAAGTTCTACCTGCGGGAAGGTGATGGCACCCGCTTCGATCGGGTCTTGTTCTTCTCCGATGCAGTCTTCGCCATTGCCCTGACCTTGATGGCTGTTGAGCTCGGCGTGCCCGAGTTGGTCGGCGACACTTCATCACCTTAGGTTTTGTGGGAGGGGTTGCGGGAGAAGTGGCCCAAGATCGTCACTTGTGCGGTGGCCTTCGTCTGGATCGCTGTGTACTGGCGGGTCAATCACCGATTTTCGATGACCCTGAGGCGGATGAATTCCGCCCGAGCATCGTCGAGCACCTTCTGCAGTTGCGCCTGGACCTCGGAGGGGAGACTGACTGGCGAAGCAGTAGTGCTCGCAGCACCGTCCCCGGAGTCCGACGAGCAGGCTCCTGCAATCAAGGCAATTCCGAGCCCGATCACGGAAATTGTGGCCAACCTTCGGGCTCTGGTCATTTGCGTCCCCACTCTGGCCAAGTTGCGATCAGGCTAACCCGACATCGGTTGAAACACGCCGAGACCAACACGATCGCGAACACCGGCGGTCAACCTGATCGGCTCACCGGGCAACAACCAATCCGCCATCTGCCACCAGACACTGACCTGTTATGTAGCTGCCGGCTTCGGTCAACAGGAGCATGGCCGGCGGAACCATTTCCTCGGGCTCTGCAATGCGTCCCATGGGGCTGATCCCCTTGATGAACTCGAAACCCTCCTCGCCGAGGTTTCGGGTCATGTTGGTGTCAACGGTGCCGGGTGCCAAGGCGTTCACCCGTATGCCTTCCGCCGCGAACTGGGTGGCCATGGACCGGGTGAAGGAGAGCAACGCTGTCTTGGCAGCGCCGTACATTGCCTCATGCGGGGTTGCCAGAAAGGCGGCCGCGGAGATCAGGTTCAGCACAGCGGCATGGTTGCTCTGTCGGAGATGAGGCAGGCACTCCTGGAAGAGGAACATGGGAGCGCGAAGGTTCACGTCGAAGGACTTGCTCCATGCCTGTGGCGTGAACTCGCCAATGGGTTGGGCGAGTGGAGTTGCAGCGTTGTTCACCAGCATGTCGATTCCCCCGAAGTGCTGGACAGTGGATTCTGACAGATGCTTCAGTGAGTCGAGGTCGCCCACGTGTGTTGAAATTCCCAATGCCGCGCCACCGGTTGACCGAATCTCTTCGGCGGCCGCTTCACATGCCTCCTCTTTCCGGCTGGCCACAACCACGCTGGCCCCGCGGGCACCGCACTCCTTCGCGATCGCCAAGCCGATTCCACGACTGCCACCGGTGATGATCACGACCTGTCCGGCAAGGTCATCGCTGGAACTTTGTTGTTGCGCTGAGCCTTGTTGTTGCGCCGAGCGCTGATGTGTGGGTCGGTGTTGTGCCGGTGAGTGTGTTGCCGCTGCCGGATTCTCTGGTCTGCCCATCAGCAGAAACTATCGAGATCAGAGGGGAGCCTGTGTCCAGTGTCCCCGAGCCCGGATTCCGGCTGATCAGAGTATGGTTTCGGACCATGCATCTATCTGAAGCCCTGCCAGCGGTGAAAAGCGAGTGCCGATGAAGCGCGGGTGTCGATGAAGCGCGGACGTCGATGAAGGCAGTACTCCAGTATCGGGCGAGCCCCGGGTTCCGCCGGGACCTGATGGCCGCTGCTCCTGACTGGCTCGACGTGGTGATCGTGGACGAGGCCGATCTGGATCGCTTCCGTACCGAAATGACGGATGCGGACGTTCTCCTGCATGTGCTGGAGCCGGTCACTCGTTCCGTGATCGAGGCCGCACCAGAACTGAAGCTGGTGCAGAAGATTGGCGTCGGTGTCAACACCATCGATCTCGAGGCCGCGCAGGACCGTGGTGTGGCGGTGGCGAACATGCCGGGATCCAATAGTCAGGCTGTGGCCGAGTCTGCACTGCTTCTGATGCTCGCCACACTGCGCCGCGCCGTGTTGATCGACCGGGAAACCCGGCTCGGAAATGGCTGGAATCTGGACATGGACATGGTGGACCAGCTCGGTGAAATCGGAGGCAGGACGATCGGGTTGGTGGGATATGGAGCCGTACCCAGACTTCTGGCGCCCATGCTCGATGCCATCGGAGCAGATGTGTTGTATGCGTCCCGGACGGAGAAATCCGACGCGGTGGGAACCCGGCGCGAACTGGACCAACTTCTTGGCGAGTCCGACATCGTTTCGGTTCACTTGCCGCTGAACGACTCCACCAGTGATCTGTTCGACGCGGAGGCATTCGGAAGGATGAAACCGGGATCGATTTTGATCAACACGGCTCGCGGGGGACTGATCAATGAATCAGATCTCGCGGAAGCACTTCGCTCCGGACAGCTGCGGGCCGCGGGGCTTGACGTGTTCTCGGAAGAGCCAGTCGATCCCGATCACGACCTGTTGGCTCTCGAGAACACGGTCGTGATGCCACACGTCGCGTGGTTGACTCCCGAAACCCTCAGGCGCAGCATAGACGTCTGCGTTGAGAATGCCCGGCGGACAAAGGACGGCGAGGCGCTCCTGCATCAAGTGCTGTGAGCTTGCGCTCCGCGACCCTTCATGGTGGACAAGTCACTGTGGATGGCGAGTCAGAACGGGAATACCTGCCCGTCACCAGGGTTGGACATCAGTGTTCGATGCCATGGGGTGAACGGCGCCACCCACAACATCACCGACAAGGGCACCATCAATTGCGAGGACCAACAGCATGAGCGACTTCAATGCACAGATAATTGCGGAGTTTCGGGAAAATGACGGCGTGATCGGAGGACCATTCGAAGGTGCACCGATCATCCTGATGCACACCATCGGTGCAAAAAGTGGCCAGGTTCGGATCAATCCGGTCATGTATCAGGCCGTTGGCGACGACCTGGCGGTGTTTGCGTCGATGGCCGGAGCACCGACGAATCCCGCTTGGTACTACAACATCGTTGCCAATCCGGAATTCGAAGTCGAAGTCGGAACCGAGACATTCGCCGTGTCCGCCCGCGTGGCCGATGACGAGGAACGCGCAAGGATCTGGGAAGATCAGAAATCGGCTTTCCCGCAGTTTGCCGAGTACGAAGCCAGCACGGACCGGGAGATTCCGGTTGTGATCCTCACCAGGAGTTGATCCGACTCCGTAAACCCCGCAATCGCCGTTGACCGGGCAATTGCTCCATCGACCGTCTCGTAGCCGACCCGTCTTGCTTCCTGCCGCCTCGTATCGGGCAGAGAAGGATTCCCAGGGACCCCGTGCTGACATCGTCGGTGCTGATGGCCCGCGCGCCGCCGGGTACTGCTACCCGTTGGCACAATCACCCGAACCCGGGAGTATCGAGGCGTAAGAGGAATGCCCGCGACAATCTGATCCGGACATCGACGGTGGAGCTGGCGAAGCCTCTTGTCCGGGTCAGGGTTGTCCGCGCCAGGTTTCACTGTCCGGGTCAGATTTCACTGTCCGGGTCAGATCTCACTGACTGCCCAGCGAAGCAAGCGCAGTAATATCGCGGTGTGTCGACAGCATCCGGGGAAACTTCGGCCAACCGAATCACCGAGTCGAGCACGCCGTCATCCGAACACAGCACCCAGCGACCGGTACCCGGTTCCGAGGACCCGACATTCCGTCCACCCGGGGAGCACTGGAGCGCAGTGTCACCCCGTCTGGGAACCGCTCGGAGAATTGTGCTGGCCGCGGTTGTCGCGCCAATTCTCGTTGTTTCGGTTCTTCTGGCTGTGATCTGGCATCCGGTCATGTGGACCCTGGTGGCGGTCTGCGTGGTCGCGTTCCTGTCCGGATGGTGGTTGATCGGGCGTCGCGTTCGCTCCTTCGGCTACGCGGAGCGAACTGATGACCTCCTGGTCATCAGCGGGATCATGTTTCGTCGAATGGTGATTGTGCCCTATGGGCGGATGCAGCTTGTGGATCTGACCGCAGGTCCGCTTGACCGGCGATTCGGGCTGACAACGGTCCAGTTGCATACCGCTGCTGCCACCAGCGACGCATCGATTCCCGGGTTGGAGGCGACCGTTGCCTCAGCCCTGCGGGATCGTCTGGCCAAGCGTGGCGAAGAGCGTTCTTCCGGTTTATGAGGTCGACATCGGAAATCGAATCACAGGTTTCCGGGACACCCCGTCACGTCGATGCCCGGACTCCCTGGGTGCAGGTCGCACAGAACGTACCGGCCACCGTTCTTCTCCTCTGGATCGTCAGCGGAGGCACGGAGATCCTCTCCCGCTCATATGAGGTCACTGCGTTAGTGGTCCTGTTGATCGTTGGCTCGATAGTGACGTTTCGACTGTTGCAGTGGAGGAATCTCACCTACTGGGTCGACGAAGACGGTGACCTCAGGGTGGATTCCGGCATCATGCAAAAACAGAAGCGCCGACTCCAGGTTTCCCGCCTGCAGTCCGTGGATGTGACTCGACCTTTTGTTCCGCGGTGGTTCGGGCTGGCCACGGTGCGAGTTGAGGCTGCTGGGTCCGGGGAATCCAGGGTGAATCTGGCCTACATGGATCTTCAGGCTGCCGAGCAGTTGCGTGATCAACTCCTGGCACTTTCCGCGGGAGTGGCAGGTGAAGCCGGTACCGAAGGTGTGCCTCCGGTGGCCCCCGAAGTGATTCTGGCGAGGGTGAACTCGAGTGAACTGTTGCTGTCCCTGTTGTTGAGGACCTCCACGGCAAGTCTTCTGCTGGTTTCGGTGTTCTTCCTCACCATCTCTTTCATCACCGAGGGCGCAGGAGGTCTCCTGATCGCGGTGATCACAGGTGGAATCCCCCTGGCGAGCGTTTTCACCGAGTACTTCCGAAATCACAACTTCACGGTGGCCACTTCTCCCGATGGACTGAGAATTCGGCGGGGGATGACCACGACCTACTCCAACACGATTCCTCCGGGCAGAGTCCATGCCGTCGGTTTCGTAGAAGGGTGGCTGTGGCGACAGTTGGGCTGGGTTCGGGTTGAGCTGAATCTGGGGGGATCTCCGGGCAGGAAGGACGATTCATCCGCCACCAACGTGCTGATGCCGATCGCCTCGAAGCAGGAGGCCATTCATTTGGTGGAGCAGTTGCTGCCGGGAGCCAACCCGGATCACGTGGAGCGGACATGTGCACCGCAACGTTCGGTGTGGCGAGCACCGTTTCAATGGCGGAACGTTTCCCTGGGCTCCAATGATGAGTACGTGGTGATGACGAACGGGTGGTTGACGCGCCACACCGTCGTGGTTCCCCACGGTCGCCTCCAGTCGGTGCGAATCACGCGTGGCCCGCTGGAATCCGCATTGGGACTGGCGTCGCTGCACATCGACTCCACCCCCGGGCCGGTGGTTCCGGTTGCTCCACACATCGACGGCGAGTTCGCCCGGGGATTTGCAGAGGCCCAGGTTGAGCGATCTCGCAGTGCACGAGCCGCCGCAGCTCCCGAGCGATGGATGCTCCCGGGCTAGGGCTCCGTTGCGGTCGGCTGATTCATCTCAAGCAGATTCCCTGCCGGATCGTGCAGGAACGCCTGGGATCCCGCTCCGAGATCGAAGGGGCCGGTCACCTCCACTCCTGCGGAGACAATGTGGGCCACCGTGGCATGAATGTCTCGAACCTCGAATGCAATGTGATTGCCGGGTGAAGGTGAAACGGTCTCGGTCTTCAACAGATGAATCTGCGTGTCACCGACATCCAGCCACACGCCGGTGTCCCCAAGTGCATCAGGCCGCTGATCGTCCACCTTGAACTTCAACACGTCTCGATAGAAGTGGATGGCCTCGTCCAGATCGGTGACATCAAGGGCGACATGTTGGATGCGGGTGATCATGCAACGCCGATGATACCCGGCGTCTGTGTCGTCCTGACAGGTGTCTGTGTCGTCCCGACGGGAAGGCTCAGCGGGCAGCTGATAGGAAGACACAGTGAGCAGCCAACAAGAGTCAGCATCCGGAACTGATCCGAACCCGCGGCCGAACTGGCCCTCCACGGCCGGAGCGCGGGCCGTCGGGGGAGATGACTTGCCATTGAGCAAGTACTCCTCCGAGCCAATGCCCTCCGATGTGTCCCCCGAAACTGGTATGCCGGCGAGGGACGCCTATGACCTGATCCATCTCGGGCTTCGGGTGGATGGACAGCCGTCGATGAACCTCGCCTCATTTGTGACCACATGGATGGAGCCCGAGGCGAAAATGATCATTGCCGAGGCAGAGCACACCAATCACATCGATCATGAGGAATATCCGATCGCCTCCCACATCGAATCGGTGTGCATCAA
>JAUXGW010000121.1 GCA_030621865.1 Actinomycetes bacterium | reverse complement strand
CACTGGAACTACTGGAGACGCGAAGCCGACGCCTACATCTCGGGACTGGGGAAGGTCCACTCTGCGAGCGGTCTGCGCCCGCCCCGCCTGCTGGGTCTGACTCCGGACAATCAGGGCGTGAGCATCCTGATTGAGTACGTGGAGGGAATCAGCGGATCCCGGCTCGGACTCGATGATCACACCAGGATCGCTCGTCGCCTCGGAACATCCCAGGGTTCGTCGGAAACCTCGGGCCGGGGACACGGTCGGCAGTCCTGGTGGAGTAGCCGCTGGATCGCGCAGTACGCCTCGTCCCGACCAGCCGGATCAGAGGCTTATGACCACGCCGGGCTATGGGAGCATCCGGTGGTCGTGGATGGATTCGGCGCCGAGCGCCACAGAATCAGGGAGGGCTATTCCCGGGTGATGGAAGAGCTGCCGTTCTGGGCCGACCTGCTGGACTCCCTCCCCCAGACGGTCTGCCATCATGACCTGTGGGCCAACAACGTGATCCGTCCGCAACCAGCCGACGTGGATGCCGGCAGAGTCGATGTCGGCGATGGTCCCGCTGACGTTCTGATCGATTGGGGATGTGTGGGGACCGGAGCGGTGGGCGAGGACATCGGGACGTTTGTGCCGGATGGCCTGCTCAACCAACTTCAGCCACCGGATTCCTTCGGAGAATTCGATCGTGCAGTCTGGGCGGCCTTTTCCGACGGATTGGCATCTTCGGGTTGGCCGCATCCGCCTGAGAAGGCCCGCTTGGCGATGTGCGCTTCCCTGGTGAAGTTCTGTTGGTTGCCTGCACTGATGGTGCTCAACGCTGATCATCAGGGTTCAACCGCCTACGGAGGACAGGCTGGCCCCGAGGTGGCCGAGGTGTTCCGGCGGAGGGCACCTGTACTCATGTACATGCTTGAACTACTCGATGAGGCAAGGGAGTTGAAGTCGGATCCGGGACTCGTGAGTCAGGTTCGGAATCCGGGCCTCGACCGTACGGGTGAAGGGTGATCATCACCTGCCGGCTGGTTTGAGCGGGCATCGCTTCGATATGATCTGGCCATCAGCGTGCACCCAATCCGGGGCGCGACCGACCGGGGAGACGCCAGTGCGCCGCCGAATGTTTTTGGGAAAGATCCATCGCGCCACTGTCACGCAGGCCGACCTCGATTATGAGGGTTCGATCACCATCGATACGGACTTGCTTGACGCCGCAGGGATCCTCCAACACGAAGAAGTCCAGATCTGGAACGTCACCAACGGCAACCGGTTGGCGACCTACGCCCTCGAGGGTCCCCGCGGATCGGGTGTCATCTGCATCAACGGGGCCGCTGCTCACCTGGTTGCGCCGGATGACATCGTGATCATCGCCACGTTCGCGGATATGGATGACGCCGAGGCCCGCGAACACACTCCACGGGTGGTGTTCGTGGACGAGGAAAACCGAATGAAGGGCTCCGGCGCTGAGCGTCCCGGCCCGATGCTTCCCCGTCACCTCGATGAGGTTGAACTGATCGCTGGCTGAGTCCGCTGTTCTTCCGAACGTCGTGTGTTCTGAATCCCTGCAGATGCACGGACCGTTGGCTGGATTACCTCAGTTGAGGCGTTCCACGATCATTGCCATACCCTGACCGCCACCAACACACATGCTCTCCATGCCGAAGGTTTTGTCTGATTGCTGGAGGTTGTGAATCAGAGTGGTCATGATGCGGGCGCCGGTCATGCCGAACGGGTGACCCAGGGCAATTGATCCGCCGCGGGTGTTCAGCTGGTCGTAGGAGATGTCGAGATGTCGCGCGGAAGGAACGATCTGGGCGGCGAACGCCTCGTTGATCTCAACCAGGTCGATGTCATCGATGGTCATTCCCGCTCGGCCCATCGCCTGACGGCAGGCTTCGACGGGTCCCATTCCCATGATCTCGGGGTTCAGGCCGGTGACACCGCTGGAAACGATGCGCGCCAGCGGAGTGAGTCCCAATGCCTTGGCCTTTTCGTCACTCATCACCACGACTGCTGCGGCACCATCATTGAGGGGACAGGCGTTGCCGGCGGTCACAGTGCCGTCGGGACGGAACACGGGAGACAAACCCGAGAGCTTCTCGACCGTGGTTCCGGGGCGGATGCCGTCGTCCTGGGTGACCGTGCCATCCGGGGTGTCCACAGGAGTGATTTCTGCTTCCCAGAATCCGTTCTCCAGCGATTCAGTGGCACGGTTCTGACTGAGTGCTGCGAACTCGTCCTGGTCCTGACGGGACACGTTTTCGGACTGCGCCACGTTCTCCGCGGTCTGGCCCATGGCGATGTAGATGTCGGGAAGTCCGGGCTGAGGAGTCCAGACTGCAGCCCCGCCCTCGGAGCGCTCCGCCGTGCGTGCTTCTGCATCGGAGAAGATCGGGTTCTTGGGGCCGTCCGCCATGCCTTGTGAGTAGCGGCTGACAGTTTCGACGCCACCGGCAAGGAAAACTTCACCCTCGCCGGCCTTGATTGCGTGTGCTGCCATGCGAATGGTCATGAGTGATGACGAGCAGTAGCGGTTGACGGTGACGCCCGGGACACTGTCGAGCCCAGCGATCACCGCAGCAACCCGACCGATGTTGTGGCCGGACTCACCTGCGGGTTGCCCGCAACCCCAGAGCACATCTTCGATGGAATCGCGATCCAGCTCGGGAATCTTGTCGAGTACCGAGTTGATGATCAGGGCACTCAGGTCATCAGGGCGGAGCTCGCGAAGTGAACCCTTCACTGCACGGCCGATCGGCGTGCGGGCGGTCGAGACGATTACTGCCTCAGGCATGTGTGTTCCCCTTGGGTATCAGGTCCGACCTGGGTGTCGGCCCTTGCTCGTGTCATGTTCTTGCTCGTGTCATGTTACTGACGGGTAACACCCGAACCCAATGGGAGCGGTGACCCGCTGGATCGGGTCCATCGAGTCCATGAAGCGGCTGAGGTGTTGTTCGCAGTCAACTCTGCGGTGATTCGCTGGTCCTAGGCCATGAAACGGCTGACTGTGTCCGCCACGCAGGCTGGTTTGTCCGCGCCTTCGATCTCCACGGTGATCCTGGTTACGGCTTGTACTGCGCCTTTGATCTCTTCGGTGGACACGATTTCACCCACGCCGCGGATTCGTGATCCTGCGGGCACGGGAGACGGGAATCGAACCTTCTCCAGGCCGACGTTCACGCCCATTGAGATGTTCTCGACCAGGAACATTTCCGGCAGGAACAGATTCACGAGTGAGAGTGTCAGGTAGCCGTGCGCGATCGGACCGCCAAAGGGTGACTCGACGTTGGCTCGTTCGACATCCGTGTGAATCCACTGGTGATCACCGGTGGCGTCGGCGAAGAGATTGATTCTCTCCTGAGTCACTTCCACCCAGTCGGTTGGCTCGAACGTGGTGCCGGCAGCAGCCAGCAGGTCAGAAGGATTCGTGTATGAAACGGTCATGGTTCCTCCTCAGGCGTGTTGGCTGGAAACGGGCACGATTTCGCCCGTCATGTAGGACGACAGGTCACTCGCCAGGAACACCATCACATTGGCAACCTCCCACGGCTCGGCAGCACGGCCGAATGCCTCCTTGCCGATCAGTTCGGCGAGCAGACCCGGAGGTGTGACCTTCTCGAGATTCGGGTGCATCGCAAGGCTTGGTGACACGGCGTTGACGCGTACGTTGTGGGCTGCGGCTTCGATCGCGGCAGTACGCGTGAGCGCCATCACGCCGGCCTTCGCGGCTGCGTAGTGCGCCTGCATCTCCTGAGCCCTCCATGCCAGTACCGAAGCGTTGTTGACAACCGCACCGGCACCCTGTTCATAGAGGTGGGGGAGCGCCGCCCTCAGGCAGCGAAACGTGCCGGTGAGGGTCACATCGAGAACCTTCGACCACTCCGCATCGCTGAGGTCGGTGATCAGTCCGTTGCCTCCCAGTCCGGCGTTGTTCATCCAGGTGTCATAGCTGCCCATGGAGTCGATCGCACCCGCCACCAGGGCCTGTACCGAGTCTTCATTCGTAACGTCGCAGACGTAGGTCGCCGGCCTCACGCCGAACTCTTCTTCGAGTGCGTCCGCAGTCTCGCCCAACCGCCGTTCATGGGCGTCGGAAATCGTTGTGGTCGCACCTTCGAGCATGCACCGACGGGCGAGTGAGCCCCCTATTCCCGATCCGGCCGCCGCGGTGATCACAACTCTTCGGCCCGAGAGCAGTTCCCTGCCAGGCGGTTCGATGGGCGGTGCTGGCTTGGAGTTCTTGGTCATCGCAGGTCTTTCTTGGTCATTGCAGGTCTTTCTTGTCTCGACTCAATGGCTGGCCTTGTTGGCCCATTGCATCAGAGTGTGTTCGGTCGCAGCTGGCTCGGCACTTGTCTGTTCTGGATCGGTGTGGTGGTGTGGGTTGCCGTCGATCTGGTGCTCGGTGCATCAATGTTCGCTCTATCGAGGTTCGCTCTATCGAGGTTCGCGGGGTAGTCCCAGGGCGCGCTCGCCGATCACGTTCTTCTGGATCTCGTTGGAACCGCCGTAGAGCGTGTCCGATCGGCTGAAGAAGAAGAGCTTGTGGTCAGGGGACATCTCGATCTCGCCGGCGTCACCCTCTTCGGCTTCGGAGTACCTGGTGAGCAAGGATTCGGCTCCCAGGGCGTCCATTGCCAGTTCGCCCATGTCTCGATGCAGCGAGGCCCAGTAGAGCTTGTTGATCATGGCTTCGCGTGGAAGTTGCTTTGACTCGTCCACCCGCAGCGCACGCGATGCGTTCCAGCGCATGATTCGGACGCGGCTCAGGATCTGCATGGCGCGGTCCTTGAACACGGGATCTCCGAGCCGGCCCTCTCTGCGGGCCTGGGTGAGTATGTGGTTCAGTTCGCGATCGAACGCCATCTGCTGTCCCAGGGTGAGGACTCCACGCTCGAACGCGAGGGTTCCCATGGCGACTTTCCAGCCATCCCCGGGCTCACCGACAACGAGGTCGGCGGCGGTGCGGGCGCCATCGAAGAAGACTTCGTTGAACTCTGCCGTACCGGTGATCTGGCGGATCGGCCGCACCTCTATGCCCGGCTGATCCATCGGCACGAGCAGGTAGGACAATCCCTTGTGCCGTTCTGAGCCTTCTTCGGTGCGGGCCACCAGGAAGCACCATTGCGACCACTGGGCCAGGGATGTCCACACCTTCTGACCATCGATCACCCACTCGTCACCCTCGAGACGGGCCCTGGTCTTGACGTTCGCAAGGTCTGATCCCGCATTTGGTTCCGAGTAGCCCTGACACCAGAACTCGGTCCCGGCCACGATCCCGGGAAGGAAGCGCGCCTGTTGTGCGGCATTCGCGAAATGGATGAGTGTGGGACCCAACAATCCTTCGCCGATGAGTCCGGCCCGACCGGGTCCGCCCGCACGAGAATACTCCTCGTGGAAGGCGACTTCGAGATTCAGTGGCAGGCCACGGCCACCGTGCTCGGTCGGCCAACCCACAGAGGTCCATCCGCCAGAGGCGAGCTCTCGTTCCCAGGCCATACGATCCTCCACGAATGCATGTTCGTCACCCGGTCCACCACGGAAGCGGAGATGCTCGAAGTCCCCGCGGAGGTGATCGGCCATCCAATCGCGGATCTCGTTTCGAAAACTTGCTTCGTCGAGCATCCTCGAACGCTACCAAGACCTGACGACCCGTCAGAAATATCGGCGGTTTGGCGCACCGCCGGGTCAGTTCAGGGGATGCGCGCTACTCCGCCAGCGCTCTGGTTTCGTATACTTGGCCGGTGGACAGCATCTCACCGTTCGGAATTGCTCCCAGTAGTCCCGCGCCAGATCCCCCGAAGAAATCCCGCAAGACCTTGCGCTACGTTGCCTTGGGCGGCGTCGTGGTGCTTCTCATGGGCGTGTCGGTGATCGCGGGTGCATTTGTTTTCTCGGGCGGCGATGAATCTGACATCGATGAGCAGGTGAGCGTGGACACCACCGGGGGGGAGACCACCCAACCCGCTGTGTCTGCACCATCGGGTTCGACCACTGCGGATGGAAAGGTCGAAGTACGCGACGTGACGTTTCAGGAGGGTCTGATCCAGCGTCAGTTCATCCTTGTCCAGCCCGCAGATCTTGAGCCGGGAGAGGAAGTCCCGCTGGTTGTGGTAATCCACGGCTTCGCGGTCGACCGGTTCGTAATGAAGGCCGCAGCCGACTGGGAGGAAGCAGTCGCTGAGGATCGATTCATAGCAGTGTTTCCACAAGGTTCGTTGGGATCCTGGAACGCCGGTGCGTGTTGTCCGCCGGCCACTCTTGTGAAAGCCGGTGACGTTGGATTCATCGATCGTGTGATCGCAGACGTCGAGTCGCAGGAACATGTCGATGAGGACCGGATCTACGTCACGGGGTTCTCGAACGGGGCGATGATGTCCTACTTCTACGCTTGCACGCGGCCTGATGTGGTCGCAGCCATCCTGCCTATGGCCGGGATGAACGTCGGTGGATGTGAGTCCGAGGCGGCAATTCCGACTCGGAACCTTCACGGGGATCCTGACCCGTCCGTTCCCTATGACGGATCGCTGGGAGCTGCGAGCATTATTGCCGGCCGCGCGTTTCCGTCGGTTCCGGATTCGGTTGCCGATTGGGCTGAGAGTCAAGGCTGTGATCCGGATCCTGACGTGAGCACCGTTGGTCAGGGACCGACCGAGGTTGAGACCACTACGTACTCCGGTTGCGATGATGGATCCACGGTGGAGGCGATCAGGTACCCGGGTAACGGGCATGGGTGGCCGACGGGACCGGTTGACGGTCTCACTGAAATCCGGGAGTTCTTCGAACTCTCCTGACGCCTCTTTGGCGGCGGCGTCTCCACTCAGGTGTTGCGGTGCATCCATCCCGGGCACCCGGGACCGATGTACCAGACAACGGGACCGTTGCACCAGCAAAGCAGACTCCTGGGTGGATGCCGGAACGCGAAGGAGGGCCGGCGACTGCCGACCCTCCTTCGGAAACTGTCTTGCGGTGAAGGTCAGCCTGTGACGCTCACCTTCGCTGCGGTGGTCGTGGTGGAGCCACTCGTGTTTCCACCATTGGTGCTTCCACCATTGGTGCTTCCGACGATCGTGGTGGAACTGTTGGTGCTTCCGCCGCTGTTGGTGTCTCCGCCACCGTTGTTGTTTCCGTCACCGGGTTCACTTCCCGGAGGTGGTGCTGGCTCGTCACCGGGTTCACTTCCCGGAGGTGGTGGCGGTTCATCGCCAAGTTCGTCTTCGGTGCTCACCGTGATCACAGCTTGCGAGCAGAGCGTCTGAGTCTTGGCATCACGAGGCTCTTCGCCGGGTGTCACCGTGGTGATGCCCGGAGCCTTCGGGAAGAGTGATGTCAGGAGTGCAATGGCGGCCTGTATGTCGATGATTTCGGTCGGATTGTCGCCGAGCAGGGTGATGATCTTGTCCACGGT
>JAUXGW010000396.1 GCA_030621865.1 Actinomycetes bacterium | reverse complement strand
GGTCGCTCGCCGTTGGCCGCGGGCGTCAACCGATCACCTCCACCCAGAACGAGCTCGAGACTCAGAGCCAGATTGAAGATGGCCGCGTCCGAAGACGTGAAGCTCTCTCCGGGCAGTGCCGGCTCCACACACCCGACCGTCGCGTAGTTCCAGACCATCGTCGGATTGAATCCCCGCTCGGCCATGGCGGGCATGATCACGTCGTCGTTGTAGAGGGCCGGCGAACCACCACCACGCGACACCACCTCGGCAACTCGCTGGACATAGGCGGGGCTCGACTCCGAGCTGATGCGGGCGTGCCAATTGGGCTGCCTGCTCTTGAATCCTTCGATCACGTCGAGAAGCAGGTAGGTGAGGTCGTTCTCCGCCGCGCTGCCGGTTCGCCCGACACCACCGATGGTCAATGCCTGACCGCTCGGAAGCCCTGCGTAGTAGTCGGTGGCACGGCTCGAGAAGAGTGGGATGACCTCCGACAGCTTGATGCAGAACGCGGCGAAGAGATCACGAATCTGGTTCGGGTCGAAATCGGGCCGGGCCGCTTCCTCGAGGTACAGCGGGTACAGATACTGATCGACTCGACCAAGACTTATCCCCTGATCGACCGACTCGATTTGAATGATCATCTGGAAAAACCAGATCATCTGAAGGGCCTCCCGGAGATTTCGGGCCGGGTGGCGGGGCACGTTCGACAGGACCTCCACGATGTCGGCGCGGCCCTGGCGACGGGCCTCCTCGAGGTATCGATCGGCGAAGCGGTCCACCGCGTCGATGCATATGAGGCACGCTTCGAGAAACTCACGCTCGTCGGGTCGGAGGGCCGGTCGGGCCATACGTCCCTCGACATCGGCTCGAAGTCCGAGGGTGCCGCGGCCGATCAATTGCTCGTAGTCGGGCAGGAAGTGGGCGACGCCACCGGCCTCGTTGATGACATGGTCGACGGCGCCGAGTTGCTCCTTGGCAAGCTTCAGTCGTTTCCGAAGAGGAAGTGCCCGCATGGCCAGATTGCGATTGAACCAGTAGGGGATCGCCGATCGCAACAACTTCCTTCTGGCGCGCCGGTCGACACGGAGAGGGTTGACTGCACGCTTTTCGAAGCGGAAGAGATCCTCGAGCATCGCCACCCCGGCCTTTTCGATGTGACAGATCGCCCCGATCCGGTGTTCGGTGTGGGTGCCGACGATCAGTTCGCCGGGGTGGATCCGGATGGTGCGTCGCTCAAGGTGGTCGGCCAGTGCGCCGGCGTTGAGCAGGCTGGACGGAGTGCCTCGACGCGACTCCCGTTTCCAGTAGTCGGTGTAGTGGATGGCCCGTTCCGCCCCGACCGCCGGCGTGCTCGCGAGGTGATCGGCATGGAGGCGGTCGATCTCGGGTGATGGCTGCCAAGCGCCCATGGCTCCGGCTCTCTGTGGAAGGTGTTGGCTCAGAGTTGCAGTGCCGCCATTCTAGTGCCGCCGGCCGGCGTCGCTGGCGTCGACCGGGAGTCCATGTCACCCCCTTCGGGTGGACGCGGGAAAGGATCTTGTCGGCGGGACCTTCAGCCCATCTGCCCGACCTTGGCGGGGAGCGGTCCGTTGGTATCCTTGCTTCAGTGGCGATGACAGAGAGGGCCCTCGTCCCCGGGAAGCTCGGCGGCAGGGTGGACGCGCCTGCGCAGCAGGTATTCGGCCAGCGACAGGGGCACGACGCAGTCCGCGGGACC
>JAUXGW010000242.1 GCA_030621865.1 Actinomycetes bacterium | reverse complement strand
AACTGCCGTGACCCCTACCGCAGTCACCCAAACCGCAGTCACCCAAACCGCCGTGACCCCTACCGCAGTCACCCCTACCGCCGCCCAGACTGCCGTTCTGTGATGGTCAGGTCGCGCTTTTGCGCGACCTGACCATCACAGAACCACCAGGGGCGCCTGATGCGGGTTCAGGGGATCTTTCGGACCGCAGCGAGTATCCGGTCGACGTTGGGCAGTGCATCGTGTTCCAGGTGTCGTGCGTAGGGGATCGTGTCCTCCACCGCGACCCGGGAAAACGACACGGGAACCTCGGCTTCGGCGAGGAGAGCCGCTATCTCGCCCGACAATCCACCCCGCAGGTAATCCTCGTCGACCACCACCACATGCCCGGTGTTGGCCGACTCGCGGATCACGGTTTCGGTGTCGAGTGGAGACACCGAGCGAAGATCAACCACTGTTGCGTCGACTCCCTGGCCAGCCAGACTTTCGGCGGCCTCCGAGCACCGGTGAACACCTACACCCAGACTGATCAGGGTCACGTCAGAACCCTGTCTCCGCACCACCGCCGAGCCAATCGGAACCGATTGGATCGGATCATCAACCTGACCGTTGGCTCCGAGGGCGGGTACATCGAACTCCACCGTCGGGCGGCTGTTTCCTCCGAGGTAGTCGAGCCAGTAGTCGCTCAGGAGTTTGTGTTCGAGGAATACCACGGGCCGGTCGCTGGCGATTGCCGAAGTCATGAGACCGGCTGCATCCGCGGGCGTTGAGGGCACCACCACGTCGATTCCGGGGATACCGCCCAGAAGCCCCCACAACACTTGCTCATGCTGCCCGCCGTCGGCGTATCCGCCGCCGCATGAGGCACGCACCACGAGAGGAACATCCCATTTCCCTCCGGAGAATGCCGTGTTCTTTGCGGCGTGATTGAGGATTCCGTCGAGCGCCACTGCGATGAAGTCCACGAGCATGATCTCCACGATCGGCCGCAGTCCGCTCATGGCGGCGGTTACTCCCGCGCCGAGGAACGCAGACTCGCTGATCGGTGCGTCCATCACCCGGTCGGCTCCGTGGCCAACAAGCAGGTTTCGCCGCAGCAGTCGAACGTCCTCGCCAAAGGTCAACACCCGTGGATCAGCAGACATTGCCGAATCGATCGCTCGCTCGATCGCTTCCGCGTAGCTCATCTGCGACTTCATGCGCTGACCTCAGCGATTCGCAGCGCCTCTGAGACGTTGGCTCGGACCTCGGCGCTCACCCGGCGTTCGATCTCCATCGCTGCTTCGGTTCCCACCGTGCACCGCAATCGGAGAAGGGGATCCCAGCGGTTCATTCGGATGCGCTGCATCCCCAGGGATCCAAGCCGGATGCCGAGAGCGCTGAGCGCGCTGATCTGTTCTGTCATGGATCCACTCCCGCGCCGAACAGAGCCGGGAAGTGGACTCCCGATTTCCCTGGTCTGCCCGACCGGGTCGTCGAATACGCGGATCAAGGGATCGCCGAGGAAGTGGCCGTCGGGCCGGCGGCACCGGGCATGAAGCAATGCCGGCTGGTGTTTCGACCGGACCCGATCGATCAGTCGTTTGGCCGCAGCCGAGACCTTGGTGGGATCAGAGCCGTCGACCCGACCAGTTCGCAGCCCGAACGCTTTCGCGCGGGTCGCGGGGTCGCCGGCGAAGAGATCCCTGGAGTGTGTTGTGATCGACCAGCCGTTGTCCTTGCAGACGAACAGCACCGGCAGACTCCAGACCTTCGCAAGGTTCAGCGACTCCATGAGCATTCCCTGATTCATCGCTCCCTCGCCGAAGAACGCAACGGCGATGGTGCCCGGGCGGAGTCTCTTGGCCGACAGTGCGAAACCGCAGGCAGCCGGGCCGGCTGAACCAACTATTCCATCGGAGATGAGCCGATCGGATTCCGACAGGAAATGCATGTGGCCACCGTGGCCTCCACAGAGACCGTCGGGGTGTCCCAACAATTCGAGGAGCAGGCTGGTCGGGTCGACACCCGAGGCTGTGAACACACCGGTCGGGCGATGGTCGCATGCGATCGCGTCATCGACCGCCAAGTGTTCCAGGACACCGGCGATGATTCCCTCTTCGCCGATCCCTGTGTGAATCTCGCCCGGAATGAGTCCGACATTCCAGAGGTGATTCTGCGCGGTCTCGACTGCGCGGATCCGCACGATGGACTCGTAGAGTTCTCTGAGTCGCGAATTGGCTGCCATGGGCACCTCTGGAGGCGGCTTCATGCCGATGCTACCCAGCGTGTGCCGGCCCGCGCCGCTGGAAAATCGGGAACAATCAATCCGGGAACTGCCCGCGGGAAGAGCTGGGTGGCACGGCGGCTTCCAGGAGGTGTTGTGTTGCCCTTCAGGAGGATCGCAACGGAACCGTTGCTTCCACCCAGGCTCCGGCATCCCGGGTCTGGTCAAGCCACGCGATCATTTCCAGCACGGCCGATATTTGCAGTCGGTTTGAACCTGACCGAGTCGGAACGGGAACCTGGAGACGCAGTCGCAGATCATCCTCCGGCCGCACCGACACCGGAACGGCGATCCGTTGCCCGACCCGAGCCGCACCAGCTTCCGGATGGTCCTCGTTTCCGAGCCACGCCGCCGTGACATGGAAAGCATGCGGTAGACCCGAACTGAGGGTCTTGGTGGAGTTGTTGCGAAGTGTCACATTGAATCGGACGATTCCGTGGCTGACGGTGTGCGAAGTGTCGATGCTCAGGTCGCTGATGGAGACACCGCCGAGATCGTCCGCTGATGCAGGCTCCATTGGTGCAAATGCCGCCGTGCTGCGGGGATGGCCAAAGGGGTGTGCGGAGAATCTGGCCACTCGAAACTGATTCTTGATCTGCCCTGCTGCCGGGAACTCCGAGATTGAACAGTCCGAGCGGACGAAGAACGCGTTGACACCCTGGGTGTCGCAGTGAACCAGTTGGTATCCCCGCAGCGACAAGGCATGGCCGAGGGCACCAAGGCTGGCACCGTGGCGGAATGTTCCGTCCCAGCCGTCCGACGGCAGGTCGGCCTGGTTCATTGACCAATCGCTGGATGGTCCGAACGCTGCGTTGTATTCGGCCACGATCATTCGAGGGCGAACGAACTCCAACGCCGCCAGAAGAACTCCGAGGTCGTCGCCGTCGATGTCCATCACGAACAAGTCTGGTTCCTCAGGAGCACCCGTTCCCTTCAGGACTTCTGCGATGTTCTCGCGTGTCGCTGGTTGCGCGATGACGGTTCCGTGTTTCCCCAGGGCGGCGGTGGCTTTTGCCGCCCTCTCCGGATCGGCTTCAACCCAGATCCCGGTCCAGTCGGAATCAATGAGATTGCGCGTGCAGTTTTCCTCTCCATCGGCGGCCCCAACCTCCACGAAGAACCGATTCGTGATACCGATTCGCCCGAATATCTCGCGGATGATTCCATCTTCCCCGTTCTGAGAGAAGCTGCTCGACTCGAAGTGAGCCAAGGATCGGTCGCTGGCTGAGTCCAGGGCTTCTTGCTGGTCGAGGTTGCGGAGCAATCGGCGAAAACTCCACCACGCATCCACGCGATAGACCCAGCCAAAACGCTCGCTGAGACTCCCGGTGGTGTCCAGCAACCAGTACTGGAAATCACCCCGCGCGCGTGACATGGACTTCAGCGCGATTCTCCCCGGTTGATGGTTTTGTGTTGCCGGTTCGTGTCGATCAGCGTCGATCCTGTTCGCCGTGACTCCTCGGA
>JAUXGW010000238.1 GCA_030621865.1 Actinomycetes bacterium | reverse complement strand
ATCCGCAGCCGGCGACGACACCCCTGACGGGACTGTTTCGGTGTGCGGGCCAGGAACCGGTCGGTACGCAACCCGCACGCCGCGACAGTGGTGTTGCGCAAATCCAGTTCGGTGCACAGATGCGCCGCGGTGGCATCCAACAACGACCGCGAACGTTCAACATCGACTGCGGTATCCATCAACTCACCATCAGACAACAACTTCGTGTCACCAGCAGCGGCGCTGCTCAACACACCCAAAGCGGCCCGGCTGCACCCGACCACACCGCAAACCCCCGACCCCGCAACCTCCTGAGGACCCGGATTCTCCCGAGGACCCGGATCGTCTGAGTGGTTCGGGTCACCACTGACCGCACCTGTATCGAACATGTGTACGACTCTACCAACCCATCTGACACCAAATCAACACATTTCACACATACCTACACAGAACTTTCTGTACACATTTCCGCACACACAATGGCCGTGAAACAGCGACGATTCCGACTCGGCCGCGGAGTCGGCGACTTGATCGGGCGTGTCGGATTGTTCGCTACGTCCGGCG
This sequence comes from Actinomycetes bacterium, assembly GCA_030621865.1. Taxonomy (GTDB): domain Bacteria; phylum Actinomycetota; class Acidimicrobiia; order Acidimicrobiales; family Microtrichaceae; genus JAHRAZ01. The sequence continues at coordinate 3,209 of JAUXGW010000238.1, read as the reverse complement.
CGACTCTGGCCGCAGCGGCAGACGTCCTCGATGAGCAGATCGATTGCTCCGGTAGTGGCGATGCGGAGGCCGCCCTGAACAGGAAGAAGCGGACTTGGAGCAGGCTCGCTAGCAGAATGTCGACGGCATGAAGCGGGAACTCGAGGACAAGTTCGACTGATCGAGATCAGTTGGCGCTGCCGTACTTGCGATATAGCCCGGCGATACTCGAACGGAACACGGCCCTGTCGAATCGTTCGTATGCCAGTTGCCGGTTATTCCGTGAAACTTTCCGCCTTTCGTCAGGTCGTTCAAGGAGATCGGACATCGCTTCGGCGAACCCCTGTGTGTCGTTTGTTCCGATCATTCGCCCATTGGTTCCCTCAACGATCATGTTCGAGATCGCCTGAATGTCGCTGGCAACGATCGGCACGCCGCTCGCCAAAGCTTCGATCACCGTGAAGGGCTGACCCTCAGTCCATGTGGGGAAGACATAGAGGTCTGCATTCGTAAGCTCCTCGTAGACCTGTTGACGCGGAAGGGGGCCGGTCATCGTTTCAGCCCGGCCGCGCTTGGTGATCTCGGCCACCATCGCGTCCTTGTCAGGATCCAGGCCGGGGCGGTTGTCTCCCACGATGTGAAGGTCATAGTCAACGTCGTTCTCGTCCATGATTTCCAGAGCATCGAGCAGTGTGATGATGCCCTTGCGTTCGAGAATTTCCCCAATGAAGAGAACAACGGCGGGATCATGAACGGCGGTGGTCTGCGCTATGTCATCAACGACAACTGAGTTGGCAACAACCGGCAGCGGAGTGCGTGGCATGAATTGACGAATGTTTGGCACACCCGCTTCGGCGATCAGGATATTGGCGTCGACCAGTCGGTCGAGAACCGCAAATGCCCATCGGTTGAGGGTGCTCACGCTGTATCCCCCTGGTGGCTCCATATAGGGAGGTTGGGCGTGATTGTGCAGAAGGACTCGCGAACCTCTGAGGCGCGCTGCGGCCGCAATCGCCACCTGACGCCAGCCAACCAACCAAGGCTGCTGAACCGAGTGGGAGTGAACGATCCCGCCGCGTCGAGCCGCTCTGTAGGTGCTTGCGGCGTCAGCGAAGGCCCGGGTGACGTTCGCAATGGCGAACTTGCCGCGCTTGTCATCGTTCTGAGCGGTGTTGACAAACACCAGGTCAAAGTCCTTGTTGAGTTCCGGGTCTTCCACAAGATCCATCGCAACGGTCGCGATACCGCCTTTGAGGGGCGGTCCATGCGCCACCACCACGACTCTCATTGTTGAGGTGGGAGAATCCCGGGCATCGGTGTGACCGTTCGAATCCACGGATCTCGTCCCTATGTCTCGCGCACTTTGATCACCCGAGCCGGGTTCCCGACAACGGTGCCGCCCGGAGGTACGTCACCAACAACAACTGACCCCGCACCTACCGTGGCGTCGTCGCCGACCTGGATGGGACCGATGATGATTGCACCGGTACCCACGCTGACTCGATCCCCGAGTACCGGAGCGGAACCCCGGTCGTCGTCGCCGAGAGCTCCAAGGGTTGTGTTGTGGCGCAGAATCACGTTGTCACCCAAGCGCGAGTCAGCGTGCACGACCAATCCTGTGCAATGCCACACCTGCAGGCCCGGCCCGGCCTCGACTCCAGCCGGGAGTTCCACGCCCAGAACAACCTCAGTGAACAGTCGGTGCATCAACACCACTGGAATCCGAACCCACGATGCCTTCTGGGTCAGGGCCCAGTGGGCGATGCGATAGGAGACCACAACAGCAAGGCCCTTGGCATTGCCGTTGTTGGCCGACAGGTCTGCTTTCAACAGCTCGATCAGTTCGGACCCCTCCATGTCGAACGACGATACCGACCAATTCAATGCGCCGACGAATCACAACCTCGGACAGAATCAGTCATGCCGGACCCGCCACACAGAGGCGGCGGCAGCAACAAGGTGCCGCGCCCAGAATTGTTCGAGATTTCCTCCTGGCACGCTGACGCACCTGCTACGTTGACCCGGACGGTAACGGCAGCCTGAGGGCACAGCGTCGATGGGCTCGCGTACCTGTCATGGAGGGAACATGAACATCACCAAGGGATCGCGATTTCTGCGCGCTGCACTGATCGCGGCGGCTATCGGCCTTGTAGCGGCAGGCTGCACAACCCCAAGTTCCGGTGGCCCGCCTCCTCCGCCGGAGGTGCCTGTCTGGATGACGGGTGACTCGAACTCCGCTTCCACCGGGCACCTCATGCCGACTCGGCCCTGGGTTGGCAGTGTCGGTGCCGCCGGTTACACCGCATCGTCCAGGTCGATGGTTGTGGACGACATAATCGCCTCGATCGATGCCTATGGACCGCCTGAGACAGTGCTCGTGATGGCAGGTGTAATCGATGTCGCGCGCGGAGTCCTGACGTCTGAGATTACAGCTGGGATGCAGTCCCTGGAGGACGAAATGACCAGCAGGGGAATCGAAGTTGTGTGGGTGGCGGAACCGGGTTGGGCCTATCAGGCCGGCCTGCAGGAGCTTGCTGATTGGATCAATGCGAAGCCGCTGTCAGTGGACTGCCGCCATCTCGCCGGAGCCCCGACCTCCGATGGTGTACATGCGCTCTCCTACGACCTTATGGCGGCCTGCGTGGCTGATGAAGTGACCGCCTTGGGGATTACCTGGTAATGGCCTGGGTGTCTCGTGGCTCCATCACGATTCAGCCACTGTCCGATGCTGGCGTGCAGGGTTGCTCATTGCAGTTCCCATTCGTCTGCGGCCGTGTCCATTTCATCGAGCGGATCGAGTGTTCAACGGTCTGGCCCGCTCGACGACTCCCGCTGAGTTCTCTGACAGGTCTCGATCCACCAGTGGTTGAGCTGACACACCACCGTCCCCACCCTGGTGCCTGCACGGAGCGCAGGTGCTCAACGTGGGCTTCTCCGAAGCCTCGCTCAAGCACCTGAGCGCGTTCGTGTTCCCAAACGAGTGCGAGGGAGTCAACGGCGATCAGCCCTTCTTCATCTGGCCCCCGACCGAAACCCCGATCTTTGACGCCAGACCGTTTGCAACGGGAAACTGACGTCGCAGGCCGCCGACCCAAGCAGATTCTCAGAAGCGTTCTCCCGCGGGTTATCTTGCAGTCCCGGGCCTCTAGCTCAGTTGGTAGAGCACTGGACTTTTAATCCATCGGTCGTGGGTTCGATCCCCACGGGGCCCACCACTTCGGGATCTGCGT
>JAUXGW010000330.1 GCA_030621865.1 Actinomycetes bacterium | reverse complement strand
GCCGGTACGTCGATTTTAGGAGGGCGCCTGACGATCGACAAAGACATAACTATCGGCACGGTCATTCAGCATACGAACGATCTGTTCACGACAGCCTTCTCGGAAGCTACGTTTCGGCGCACACTCACCGAGGACTGGAGCGTGCAACTTGGCGTGCAACACACCTATCAAGCGAGCACGGGTGACGACCTGCTCGGTCGATTCGACACGTATACCTGGGGACTCAGGAACAAGATCAGTTTCCGCGGTGCCATACTGACAGCCGCGTACACACGCACCGGTGACGAAGAGATCCGCAAGCCATTCGGTGGTACGCCAGGCTTCACATCCAGCATGTTGTACGATTTTGATCGGCGCCGAGAAGAAGCATATCGCCTCGGTCTGTCCTTCAATTTCGCGAGGCTGGGGCGACCGGGTTTGGCAATCATCGCCAACTATACCAACGGCCGGAATGCTGAGTCGGCCGACGGGGCAGTGCTCCCGGATGCCGAAGAGTTTGCAGTAACGGCAGATTTTCGACCCCAACAAGGGCTGTTGAAGGGACTCTGGCTGCGGGTCCGCTATGCGGACGGCGACAGGGGCTCGCCATTGGCAGATCGACGCGACGTCCGCGTGATCCTCAATTACACGCTCGGGCTGCTGCAATAGATAGCTGCCGAGGAGGCAAATGTTACAGGGTGATACATGACAGGTAGCGTGCGCGAAATTCTCGCCGGGAATCCCGTGCTGTTGTTGTTCCTGGTACTCGCGATCGGTCTCATGATCGGCCGGATCCGCATCCTATCGGTCGAGCTTGGATCTGTCGTCGGGGTTTTGGTTGGCGGACTCCTGCTCGGCCACATCGGATTCGAGGGCGATCCCTCGATCCAATCGTTGGGCTTCGTGTTGTTTATCTTCTCGGTCGGGTATCAGGCCGGGCCAAGGTTCGTGCAAGCAGTGCGCAAGGATGGCCGGCGCTATCTGGCCATTGCGGTGATTGTGGCCGTTTCGGGATTCGCTGTGGCTTATGGTTTGGCACGCAGCTTCGACCTCGTTCCGGGCGCGGCCGCAGGCGTCATGGCCGGTGGCCTGACGTCGACGCCAACCCTGGCAGCCGCCGATGTCGCTGTGCAGAGTGCGAGTTTCGATGCGCCGGTCGGCACGACGATCGAGGAGATCAGGGGCAACATCACGGCGGCTTACGCCATCACCTACGTGTTCGGGCTGATCGGCCTGATCCTGATCGTCCGCCTGCTTCCGGGTTGGCTGCGGATCGACCTGGCTGTGGAGGCAGAGAGACTGGAGCAGGAGGACGCTGCTGCGATACCCCCGCCCGTTTTCTCACCCAGCGATATCGTGGTTCGCGCCATCCGCGTAGACACTGAGGAACTGACCGGCCGACCACTGAGGGACTTGTTCGAATCGACTCCGATCCAGTTCACGGTGCTGAAGATCCGGCGGGGCCGCGAGTTGATTGAACCGGATCCAGACACCGAATTGCAGATCGGCGACGCCATCGGCGTCGTCGGTGTCCTGACGCAGGCGGCCCAGGACCAACTTGCCGGTATGGCAGTAGGCGCGCCGCTTCGCGATCGGGAGCTGCTGCAGTACCAGCCGGAGTCGGTCCGCATTTGCGTAACCAACAAGGATGTAGCCGGACTTACGCTCGGGGAGCTCGAGATTCCGCACCGCCACGCCTCGTTCGTCTCACGGGTCGAGCGCATGGGCGTGAGCCTCGATGTTGCACCCTCGACCAGGCTGGAGCGTGGCGACGTGCTGCATGTGACAGGACCTCGCACCGGCCTCGATGTCCTCGGGGAGCAACTGGGCCACCTCGAGCGCGACGTAGAGGAAACCGACCTGCGCACATTCTCCTGGGCGATTGTGCTCGGTCTGCTTCTGGGTGCCTGGAGCATAAACATAGCCGGTGTCTCGATCGGCCTGGGCAGTGCGGGTGGCCTGTTGCTGACGGGTTTGCTGGTCGGTTACCTGAGGTCATTGTTCCCCGTCTTCGGTCAGGTGCCTGCCGGCGCGCGCTGGGTTTTCATGGAACTCGGGCTGTTGTTATTCATGGCTGGCGTGGGCCTGCGCGGCGGAGCAAACCTTGTAGAGACTCTGCTGAGTAGCGGGCCGGCTCTCCTGATTGCGGGCGTGGCCGTCACCACGGTGCCCCTGATGATCGCTTACCTGTACGGCCGCAAAGTACTGGGCATGAACCCGTTGATGCTGCTGGGCGCCATCACTGGCGCGATGACCAGCGGCGGTGCGTTGAGTGTAATCAACAGCCAATCACGAAGCACGATTGCCGCTATCAGCTACACGGGCGCGTACACGTTTGCCAATGTATTGCTCACTTTGGCCGGGACGCTAATCGTCCTTCTGTGACCGGGAATCCGGTCGCAATCCGGATAGGCGACACCC
>JAUXGW010000210.1 GCA_030621865.1 Actinomycetes bacterium | reverse complement strand
ACACCAACTGCGATTGCTGCGACCTCCAGAGCGGCGGAGGGACCCATTGCCGACCACTGGACGATCACCGCCACGATGACCGTGGCGGCAATTCCGATCAGTACTCGGCGGGCTTGGCGGCTCATGGGGACCAGCGGTATCCAACACCCCACACGGTCTGGATCAGTTCCGGGTGAGCCGGATCTGTCTCCAGCTTGCCCCGAAGCCGACGAACATGGACGGTCACGGTCGAGGGATCTCCGAAGGTGTATCCCCAGACTGCCTCCAGCAGGTCACCCCGCGACAGTGCCTGTCTCGGATGGGTGATCAGGTAGGTGAGGAGATCGAATTCCCGAGCTGTGAGTGACACTTCCGTGCCTTTTCGCAGAACGAGTCGGCGGCCGATGTCGATGTGCAGTGAGCCGATCTGAATGGGCTCCACGCCGTCGTCAAGCGCGGATGGCTGCAACTGGTCCCTGCGGATGAGGGCCTTGACCCGGGCCACGAGCTCCCGAGGAGAGAATGGTTTTGCCAGATAGTCATCGGCGCCAACCTCGAGTCCTGTCACCCGATCGTCCTCGGTGTCCCGGGCCGTGAGCATGAGCACGGGAACCGCCAATGCCAGACGGAGCTGTCGGCAGACTTCCAGGCCGCCGAGGCTCGGAAGCATCAGATCCAGGACGATGCACCCGGGAGGTCCCTTGAGTGCAAGGTTCAGCCCGTCCGCACCGTCGCGGGTGTGCTTCACCTCGTAACCCTCCCGGCGGAGGTACTTGGTGACGATGTCAGCCACTGTCGGGTCGTCCTCGATGAGGAGCACAGCTGTATCGGGCACCACCGAATCGTAGGGGGAAGCCGGCACAACAGTCTCGCCGCGGAGGCTCTGTTCATTGATTTGTAATACCTATTAAGGATTGAGGAACACCGGCCGTTTGATGGTGACAATTCGCGCGTGTGGTGTTCATATCTCCTCGATACGGCAATCCTGCCCAACTCAAGGAGAAGAAATGTTCCGGTTACCACTCGTTCAACGCCGCCGCCTCGCTGCAATCGTGGCTCTGATGTTCGGATTCGCAATCGTCGGCGCCGCCTGTTCCGACGACTCATCCGATGACACCACAACAACCACCGAGGCTACGGACGACTCGATGGTTGAAGACGAGCCTGATGACTCGATGGTCGAGGACGACGGCATGGAGGAGGACGACGGCATGGAGGATGACGAGCATCCGGATGACTCCATGGAGGACGACGATTCGATGACCGACGACTCCCAGCCCTGACCAGCCCTGACGACCGTCTGTCCGAGGGTGTCTGATCACCCTCGGGCAGCACAACCTTTCTTGACCGCCATCTCGTGATCACCGGACTGGGGGAACACATGAAGCGGGTTCTCGCCGCAATCGCGATCACAGCTCTGGTGAGCGTGGTCCTCTTCGCCCAGACCCGTGGGGACCCTTCTTCCGAGTCGGCAGCCGCATCCTCGACGGGCGCCTCGTCGGCACCGGAAGCTTCCGACCGTCGATCGGATCCCGGGTCAGCTTCCGAAGGGTCGGGATCATCCCACTCCGCAGGCCCGCAGCCGACAGTTCAGAAGCCTCCCGACCTTGGTCCCCGCGAACACCTGAGTGACATCTCCGGATGGCTGAACACCACTGGTTCCAGCTTTGACGAGGTACGTGCGGAGGTGACGGTGGTGCAGTTCTGGACTTTCGGATGTTCCAACTGCAAGGCAACCATCCCGCACCTGCAGGAGTTGTACGCCCGCCACGGTGACCGTGTCGAAATCATCGGGGTCCATGCGCATGAGTTCGAACGTGAGCGAGACCCGGACAACGTGGCCGATGCTGTTGAGGAGTTGGGTGTGACCTGGCCAGTGGCGCTCGACACCAACAAGACCAACTTTCGATCGTGGCAGGGTTCACCCCGGTTCTGGCCCCGGACCTACGTGATCGATTCCAGCGACCGGATCCGTTTCGATCACATAGGTGAGGGCCAGTACGACGAGCTCTCGAACACCGTGGACGCCTTGCTGAAAGGCCCCCAGTGACCGCCTCGCTGCCTTTGTTCCTCGAAGGGGCGGGAAGCATATTGCAGGTTTGTACCGTGCCGTTGCTCCTCTGTTCGGTGGTGTTTCTGCTGGCAGCCGGATCTGATTCACCCTTCGCTGCTGTCGGCTACCTGGTTGGAGCCGCCATCGTTGCGTGGCTCCGCTTCGGCGGTGTCGCTTCGGTGGAGTTGAGTCGGCGCGGGGCAGTTGTCGCCGGGTTCGTTCTCGCCGGTGCCGCGGTGACAACAGCAGTCGTGCGGGCGGGCGGTGCTCGCCGGTACCTGGTCGCCTCGATGGCTGCGGTGGGCGGTTCCGTTGCAGCGATGGCGTGGCGGCCCTGTGTCGGGAAGGAACTTGCGAAGGTACTCAACGGCACGGGCAAGCATCCCTTCGGCTCACTTGGTTCGATGTTTCTGTACGTGGGTGGGATCGGACTGCTGACCATTGCCATATCCCTGATATCCGTCGCGGTGCCGCGAATTGCCCCATTTTCCGATTCCAGGGTGACCGCCGGGTTGGGGATCGGCTTGGGAGCCGTGTTCGGCTTGCTGCTGGCGTTGGGGTTGTGGGCCGATGTTGCCGAAGATCTTCTTGTGAGGAGTTCAGCGTGAGCAAGGCCGAACACATGGGCGCTGAACCGCTCCCGCAAGGCGGCCGGCGGGTCGCCCGTGAAGTCCATTCCCGCCCCAGTCGCTGGATGCACTGGATCAACTTCCCGCTTCTCTTGATCATGTTGTGGAGCGGATTGCGGATATACAACGCCAACAGCATCCACGCTCTTGAACTGTTCGGGTTCAGAGCCGAGTTCTTCGGTCAGGGTTTCTTTGACTTCTTCTCCGCCGAGCGGAAACTGGCGAAAGGCATCGCCTTTCATCTGGTCTTCGGTTGGCTGTTCCTGATCAACGGCCTCGCATACGGTGCCTGGCTTCTGGGTAGCGGTGAGTGGCGCCAGATCCTGCCCGATCGACGCGGAGTTGCCGAAGTGCCTGCCTCGGTGCTGGCGGACCTGCACCTGCGCGGCGATCAACCTGTTCACGGGAAGTACAACGCGGCCCAGAAGCTGACCTACACGATCGTGATCGCTATGGGGGCGGTGATGATCGTCACCGGTCTGGCCATCTACAAGCCGGTTCAGGTCGGATTGCTCACCTGGCTGCCGGGCGGATACGAGGTTGCGCGTCTGATCCACTTCACCACTTCGATCGGCTTCGTTGTGTTCTTCGGAATCCACATCCTGCAAGTGGTGAGGGCTGGATGGGGCAATTTCGCCGGCATGATCTCCGGTTATCGACTGGTCGGACGGAAGAGTCCGGATCCCGACCTCGTCAATCAAGGCTCGACGAGTCAGGACCTGACCAGTCGAGCGGTCACCAATCCCCGGGAGTCGCAAATGGATGTGACCGGTGAGTCAGTCCTGCCGGTTTCGGAGGAGTCGAGCCAATGACGCACGAAGCCGAGGATCGCGAGGCACGGTTCCGGGCCGAGGTGGACGGGGCCCCCACGATCTCCGAGGAGCAGTACCGCAAACGTTCGCGCCGGTCATTCATCGGCTTTGCAGCGGTTGCGGCGGCCGCCGCGGTCGGCTTCAACACGGTCCAGAACCGTCCTCAGGACTTGGGCATACCCGATGTTCTTCGTGGAGGGCTTCGGTCCAACGAGGCGCTCTGGAATCTTGTGGGCAGCGACACCCGGAGTTCTCGAACCTTTGATGTGGCCCAGCGCGAGGACATCCGGGTCAACGGTCGAATCGGGTTGGAGGACGATCTTGATCCGGCGAGTTGGCGGATTCGCGTGATCGGAGTGGATTCCGAGGAGATCGACAGCGTTGACCTGGGCTCGATACGTTCGTTGCCCACCAGGGACATGGTCACAGAACACAAGTGCGTGGAGGGCTGGAGCAACATCGTGCACTGGACCGGTGCCCGGTTCCGGGATCTGGCCGAGCGGTATTACGCCAGCGGTGCGGTACCGCGTGATCACCGCTACGTCAGTCTCCGCACGCCCGATGATGAGTACTACGTGGGCCTCGATCGATCGGTGACCGATCACCGCCAGACCCTGCTCGCATGGGGACTCAATGGTGAGCCGTTGACGGCCGGCCACGGTGCGCCCCTGCGATTGGCAACCCCGCTTGTGTATGGAATCAAGCAGTTGAAACGAGTGGGCACGATCGAGTTCACCAA
>JAUXGW010000253.1 GCA_030621865.1 Actinomycetes bacterium | reverse complement strand
CCGAGTGGCTGGTACCCGCTGGTGAGACCCTTGGCCAGGGTGACCAGGTCCGGGCGAATACCGCCCCAGTGCTCGTGCCCGAACATCTTTCCTGTCCGACCGAACCCGGTGACGACTTCATCGATCACCAGCAGGACTCCATAACGGTCACAGATCTCCCGGATCATGGGGAAGTAGTCATCGGGGGGAGGAATGATCCCGCCGGCCCCGATCACCGGCTCCACGATGAACGCGGCAATGTTCTCGGCTCCCTCCCGCTCGATCAGGTCCTCCAGGGAACGGGCGCAGGCCAGCTCGCACTCGGGATATGTGCGTCCCAGCTCGCACTTGTAGCAGTACGGCGCGGCAATGTGTTCGAAGCCCGGCGCCTCGGGACCGAAGTTCCAGTGCATCGGGAGGATCCCCGTGGCCGTCATCGTGGCGATCGTGAGACCGTGATAGCCGTGATGTCGTGCGACAACGGTCTTTCGACGATCCTCTCCCTTGAGGGCCCAGTACATCCGGATCAGCTTGAAGTTCGTCTCGTTGGCCTCGGATCCGCCTGACGAGAACATCACGTGCCCCAGCCCGTATTCGGGGTCGAACAGCGATGCGATCCGTTCCGCAAGTTCGATGGCCACCGGGTGGGACTGTCCATGGAACGTGGTGAAATACTCCAACGTAGCCATCTGCTCCGCGACGGCGTCGATGATCTCGCGACGGCCGTGACCGACTGTCACACACCACAACCCGGCGAATCCGTCGATGATGCGCCGCCCCGCGTCGTCAGTGAGCCACCATCCATCGGCCTCGGTCACGATCTTGGGACCGTGCGTGGTCATCTCACGCGGTTCGGTCACCGGGTGGATGAGATGCGCAGCATCCCGGGCCCCGAGATCAGTCATTCGGTCAGCCATCGTCGGCCTCACTTTCCCTCATGCGAATCTTGTCACGGTCTGGCGGCCCACGACCGGCAAAAGGGCAACAGAGTCTCCAGGATCAGATCGCATGTCTGTTGGCCTGCGGCGCTGGCTCAGGGAACTCCGCCACCGGCCGCTGCCACCAACGGATCTACCGTTGCGGGCCAGAGCTGCCACGACATCACCGACCCAGGACTGGCCCTACTGAGCACGAAACGCCAGATCCGCCTCGGCTTTGACGTCGAGGGATCGCTCGCCGTCTGCGGAGATGATCACCCGATGGATGACGCCGGTGAACGGGAAGGGTCCCCTGTAGTCGCGGGTGACCGGCAGCCCGAGCTGCAGTCCGCAACACAGCCCCTCACCGGTGATCGCCCAACGGACAGGGGTGAAGTCCGCGATCTCGACGGTGGCCATCTCCTCGTCGTCGATGAGGAGATGGCCCACCCCGGCGTTGTCGGCGGTGCGGTGGAACCGGAACCCAAGGGTGTGGGACCCGGGCATCTCGGGCAAGGGCGTCGCCGTCCGGTGGAGATCGCGTGCCACGAAATTGTGCACGTAGCGGAGTTCGCCATTCTTCGCGTAGAGCGACCAGCCCCCGAAGCCTGAGCCCTGAGCGGCGATCACACCCTCGACGCCATCGGCTGGCAGTTCGACCTCGGCGATGATCGAGTGCGACCGGTTCCGGACGTTCGCGGCAAGTGCCTCGGGAACGGGCGCGCCGCCCGGGCGATACACCCAGCGGTCGCGATCGACATGGCCGGGCCGGGGAGTACCGCCGAATACGAGATCGAAAGGCGCATTGTCGAGAGGGAGAACCTGGTGTCGTGCCGCCTCGATCCACCAGCGGTCGATCAGCTCTCGCAGCTTCCCGGGGGACTCCTGGGCCAGATCGTGGCACTCCGAGGGATCGGCCACGGTGTCGTAGAGCTCCCAGCGGTCGGCGTCCCAGTCCAGATCCGGGTCGAAGATCTCGTGGAAGGTCACCGCCTTGAAACCCTCGTGGTACAGCGCACGACAGCCGAACATCTCGTAGTACTGGGTGCGGTGCAGGCTGAGGGCGTCGGCGTCGTCGAGTGATGCTGCGAAACTCACGCCCTCGACCGGCTGCTGAACGACCCCTCGCAACACTGCGGGTGCATTCACTCCGATGAGCTCGAGCACCGTCGGCATCACGTCGATGACATGGGTGTACTGGCGCCGCGTCGTACCGTTCTGCGTGGAGTCGATGCCTTCGGGCCAGGAGATGATCAGCGGGTCGGCCACCCCACCTTCATGGGTCTGACGCTTCCAACGTCGAAACGGCGTGTTGCCTGCCACCGTCCAACCCCACGGATAGTTGTTGTGGATCCACGGCCCGCCTATCTCGTCCAACTTCTCCAGCTGTTCGGCCTCCTCCGTCCCGGCAATGTTCCATGGGCGGATGTCGTTCAAGGATCCGGCCGGCCCTCCCTCGGAACTGGCACCGTTGTCGCTCATGGCCACCACGATCGTGTTGTCCAGATCACCGGTTTCGACCAGGAAATCCATCAGGCGGCCGAGTTCATGATCCGTGTGGGAGAGGTACGCGGCGAAAGCCTCCATGTAGCGCGCGTTGATGTGGCGCTGGTCGTCGGTGAGCTCGTCCCAACTGGGCACCCAATCCGGTCGAGGTGACAGCTCCGTGTGTGCCGGAAGGATTCCCTCGGCCACCTGACGGGCGTGAATGCGGCCACGTTCGATGTCCCAACCGTGGTCGAACGCACCCCGGAAGCGCTCGAGCCACTCAGCCGGCGCCTGATGCGGACTGTGGCACGCCCCCGGAGTCACGTACAGCAGGAAAGGCTTGTCGGGTTCGGCGTTGCGCAAGTCGGACACGTTCTCGATCGCATGATCGATCATGTCGGTGGTGAAGTGATATCCCTGCTCGAACCCCTCGGGTTGGGAGACGAAGTGGTTGTCGTGCACGAGCGTCGGGGCGAACTGGTTGGTCTCGCCTTCCATGAAGCCATAGAAGCGCTCGAAGCCCTTGCCGAGAGGCCAGCGCGTCCGACTGGCGCCGGCAGAGATCTCGTTGTCCGGGGTCAGGTGCCATTTCCCCACGGCGTAGGCGGCATAGCCCTCTTCGGTGAGGATCGCCGGCAACATCGCCGCGCTATCGGGGATGTGGGAGTCATAGCCGGGGAAGCCGGTCGCCAGATCGATGATACGACCCATCCCGACGCTGTGATGGTTGCGACCGGTCAACAAGCATGCCCGCGTGGGCGAGCACAAAGCCGTGGTGTGGAAGTTCGTGAAGCGGATCCCGCGTTCAGCCAGTCCATCAAAGGTGGGTGTGGGGATCGAGCTGCCGAAGCAGCCGAGTTGGGCGAAACCAACGTCGTCCAGCAGTACCAACACGATGTTCGGAGCGTGGGTCTGCGCTGTGGGGACCTCCGGCCAGGCCGGTTCGGATTCACTGCGGTAGCGCCCGATGACCCCTGTGAACCCTGCGGTGGTTCCCATTGGCTGTCCCCTCGTCGTCTTGTGGAGACTACCGCCTGTGGCTCAGGACCGTTCTCTGGCTGGTCTCGGCCGGGGAAGTGTTGTGACATAGCGGCAGCCGACTACGAGGGGCGGCATTACACCGAGTGGGTTGATGGACAAGGCTTGCCCGGATCTATCGCGAGTCAAGACCGAAAACACCCCGAACCTGAGGGTTCGAGGTGTCCGAAATGTCTCACGACATCACA
>JAUXGW010000171.1 GCA_030621865.1 Actinomycetes bacterium | reverse complement strand
GGGGGGCTGAGTCGGGAAACCAGTGTCGGGAAACGAAAAGAGCCGCCGGGATGATTCCCGACGGCTCCTGGAGGTCTTGGACTCTGGTGTTTCAGAGTGGAGGAGCTCCTCGTCGGGTGATGGCCGTATGCGCCTGCTTCCAGATGCCGTAGGTGATCACCTTGGTGGCAGAGGCCGGGCGATTGGCGAAAGTCGGAATGCCGGCAGTTACCGGACCGCCTGCAGCCACGGGACTGCTCACCGCTACGGCACCGAGCGCGGCCATGGAGCCGATGAGGTGGTCCTGGCCTGAAGGCGTCTGGGTGATGGCAGTGGAGCTGTACATGAGTCTTGTTTCGTATCCGCCGGGTTCTCATGGCGGTTGACAAACCTCAGCAGGGTTCCCGCCGTGCGTCAAGTGAATTACCGGAGACCGAATTGCCGGAGAGGAAATTGCATGAGATCGCCGGTGAACCCGGGTCGGGTTCACCGGGACAGGTTGGCACCGGCCGGCCGGGTCGCGTGCGCCGGGCGATCTGTGTCTACCGGGCGGTCGGCGTGATCGGGCGGTCGGCGTGAATCGGGCCTACTGAGACACGAGTGTGTACTGGGCCTTGCCTTTGCTGTCGACCGACCGGATCATCGTGCCGCCCAGACGCATGTGTTCGAGGTGCGCGTAGGTCTCTGACTCTGCCATGGCTCCCCAGGACCGTTCCTTGAAGAGTTCGCGGCTGAACTGTCGGACCCCGGCAGTGCCGAGTTGTCCTGCGATCTCGACGATTGTCGTGAGTCGTTCATCGTGGTGCCTGATGATTTCCCCGGTGCGCTTGGGCAGATCCGTGAACGGGAGGCCGTGGGCAGGCAGAACGGTCGTCACTCCTTCGAGCGCGGCAACCCGGCGCAGCCCGAAGAAGAAGTCCGACAGGGAGTCCTTGCTCGGAGTCAGTCCGGATATGTGCGGCGTGATCGTGGGCAGGACGTGGTCCCCGGAAATGAGCACGCCGGATTCCGGATCGAACAGACACAGGTGATCGCCTGTGTGGCCGGGAGTATGCAGGGCCTGCCAATCGCGATTGCCGAGGCGAATCCACTCTTCGTCGGTGACCCGCGTCGTGGGTGAAAGGGTGAACAGTCCTTGTTTGGAGACCTGATCCCACGAACGCATCCACTCGAGTTCTTCCTCGGATGGTTTGCCGCCCTCTTCGCCGTACGGAGTGGGCCGGGGAGTGATTTCCGGGAGTCCGCCTGTTCCGAACAGGACGCGAGCCAGACGTTTGTTCAGGTGCTTGGGGTCGCCGTCCCCCTGGAGGTCTTCGAGGGTGAGATCTCCCAGGTCGAGATCCGACAGGTCATCCTCGGGTGCGTCCGTGGTTTCCAGCTCGCGGAGGTCAGGATCCGCGGGACTCGCATCAAAGGGTGAGTGAAAGTCAACGTGTGCGACCACGTTGCAGTTGTGTTCGATTCGCAGCCGGCCTGCGCCGCCGAAATGATCGGGGTGACTGTGGGTGACCAGGACCGTGTGGATCTTGTCCGCGGGAATGCCGGCCGAGTCGAGTCGTTTCATGAGCGCCTCGCTGGAGGCGGGATCCGGCAGGCCGGGATCGATGAGGGTCACCCCCTCGGAATCCTCGAGGATGTAGCAGTTCACATGGCCGAGGCCGGGCATGAAGATCGGCAGTTGGGCGCGCAACACACCTGGCGCGACCTCGGTCACTTCGTCCTCGGCGTCCAGTTGTTCTTGCTTGACGGGCATTCAGGCCTCATCCGTGGAGCGGAAGACGTGCTCTCGCCAGTACTTCATCTCGGCAACTGACGCCAGGATGTCGTCCATCGCACGGTGTGCCGAGGTTCCCTTCCGGAAGGCTTTCAATTCTGCCGGATACCAACGTCGGGCCAGTTCCTTGATGGTGGACACGTCGATGGAGCGGTAATGAAGGTACTCCTCGATGTCATTCAGGTAGGCAGAGAGAAATCGACGGTCCATCCCGATGGAGTTGCCACAGAGGGGAACGGTGCCCGGCTTGTCGATGTGCTCCTTGAGGAAGTCGAGGGTCGCCGTGCCGGCGTCTTCGAGTGACACGTCGGATGCCTTGATGGCTTCGAGCAGGCCGTTGGAGGTATGCATCTTGGTTACCACCTCGTCCATCTCGGCGAGAGCGGAGTCGGGCTGGTGGATCACCAGGTCCGGGCCTTCCGCCACCACGTTGAGATCATCGTCCGTCACCAACGTGGCGATCTCCACGATCACGTGTCGGTTCGGGTCGAGGCCGGTCATCTCCAGGTCCATCCATGCGAGCATCGTCAGATGGTATTGCCTCGGTGAGGTTCACCCAGCAGGGAGACGACAGCGGCTGTGGCTCCACGACCTATTCTCGACAGCGTGCTGGAGATACCCGTGTTGCAGTTGGACCCCGACCTCCCCCTTCCGGAGTATGCAAAGGAAGGTGATGCCGGCGTTGTCCTGCGTGCCAGCGAACCCGCCCGACTCTCTGCCGGCGGCGGCCGAGCTCTGGTGGCAACTGGTGTGGCGGTTGGAATCCCCAGGGGATACGCAGGGTTTGTGCAGCCGAGAAGCGGACTCGCATTCAAGCACGGGGTGACCGTGCTCAACTCGCCGGGATTGATCGATTCGGATTACCGGGGCGAGCTGAAGGTTGTGCTGGTCAACACGGATCCAGCGGAGGCCTTCGTGATCGAGCGCGGCGACAGGATCGCGCAGCTTGTGATCCAGGCGGTTGAGCACGTTGTGTTCACCAGGGTCGACGAACTGACTGACACCGAACGCGGGGCCGGCGGATTCGGCCACACGGGTACCTGAAGCATCGCGGTCCAGATTTCACGGTGCGAGCCAGTTCGCGGTGCAAGGCTCCACAGAGCGGGACAGATCCACCCGCGATCCGTTCTGTATTCACAGGATTGGTCGGGATTCACTGGTTTGGTTGAGGTGTTGTCAGGGTGGTTCTAGGCTCCACCTGACCGGTCCGAGTGCGGCCGACGAGTGAGGACGACGATGACCATCAATGAGCGTGCACCGGAGGGTGACCGGAGTTTCGATGCGGTCAGGGATCGCCTGTCGATGCCCCTGGTTGAGGCCATGGAAACGCAGCGTGCGGTTCGCAAGGTGCTGCCGGATGAAGTCGACGATGCGATCGTCCTGCGCTGCATCGAACTGGCCTTGAAGGCACCCACTGGTTCCAACGGCCAGAACTGGGAATTCATCGTGGTGAAGGATCCCGAGATCAAGGCGGAGTTCGCTGCGCAGTACCGGCGCGCCTGGAGGCTCTACGGCTCTCTCGGTCACCGGTTGGCCAGAGGCGACGAGACCATGAAGAAGGTCCTCGGCGCCGTGCAGTGGCAGGTTGACAATTTCGAGCAGATTCCCGTGCTCGTGGTGCCATGCCTTGTCGGGCCGCAGCGTTTCTATCCGGGCAGCCTCGCCAGGTCGAGCCATTACGGCTCCATCTATCCCAGTGTGCAGAACCTTCTGCTCGCAGCCAGGGCCATGGGTCTGGGAGCTTCGTTGATCACCTTGCCGCTCTGGAGCGGTTACAAGGCTCGCAAGATCCTGAACCTTCCGGCCACCGTGCAGCCATGTTGCATCGTGCCGATGGGTTGGCCGCGAGGTCGATACGGGCCGACCACAAGAAAACCCGTGAGCAAGGTCGTGCACCTCGACTCGTACGGAAACCGGGCATTTGGCGACTCCGGCGCCTAGGTCTTCGGCGTGCACCTGGCTGTATACACCGACGCCGCTGAACGAGGCGGTGCCGAATCAACCATGTCGATGTTGCTGGAGGGATTTTCTTCCGACATACGGGTCACGATTCTGGGTCCTCACGAGGAGCTGATCTGCTGGTTGGCCGGCCGTCGGCCGGGTACGCGGTACGTCGTGATGCCATCGGTGCACGATCGTTCACAGGTTCGCGAGATGTGGCAGACCCGCGTGGCATTCAAGCGCCTCAACGCCGACATCATCCACTTCAACCTCTCCTCGATGTCGTCGTGCCAGTGGGCTTTGCTCGCCGCGCTGACCATTCCGAACCAGAAGGTGGTGGTGATGGAGCACTCGCCGGTGGGTACTTGGTCAGCGCTCTCCAACCGGCTCAAGAGGTTCACTTCCAGGCGCGCTGACGCCCATGTGACGGTGGGTTACAAAGCGGGCGAGATCATCGAGACCCTCGGCGGCCTTCCGGAGGGATCGCTGCGGGTGATTCACTCCGGTGTGCCGAGGATGGATTTGTCGCCTCCTGAGCGGGACAGCGGCGATTTCACCATCGGCATGCTCAGCCGACACGATCCCGTCAAGGGCATCGACCTGGCCATCCGGGTGGTTGAACGCCTTGGTCCCCGCTACCGCCTGATCGTGATCGGCGACGGTGATGAACGAGAGGCGCTCGAGACCCTGGTCGTCGACTTGGGCGTGGGGGACCGGGTGGAATTGCGGCCGTATTCGGAGGATGCCCGGAACTTCTATCCGAACTTCGACGTGTATCTGCTCCCGTCACGACTCGAGGCGTTCCCGGTGACGATCCAGGAGGCATTGCAGGCTGGAGTGCCGGTTGTCGCCACCGAGGTCGGCAGTGTCCGCGAAGCCATCGACGACGGTGAGACCGGATACGTGGTTCCGGTGAAGGACGTAGACGCGATGGCCGCCGCGATTCGAAAACTCCATGATGATCCGGAGCTGCTCGCCGCGATGTCTGAGCGCGCACGGACGGTTGGTCTCGAACGATTTGATGCCGACCGCGGGGTGGCCGAGTGGGAAGCGCTCTACCGCGAGGTGCTCGCCGGTTGATGGGCGCCGACGTTCCCAAGTTGTCCGTTCAGGACCATCTACTGTTTGGCCGGTGAACCTCCTGGATTCGTTCGCTCCGTGAACATTCTCGACATCGCCTACTGGGCTGCTTGTGTCGTCCTGGTTGGGTCCGGCGTGGCAAAGGTGCTGGAGCCTGCCCCGTTCGAGCGTGCGACCAGGGATCTGAAACTTCCGGCATTTCGGGGTTCCGGGCGACTGACCGGGGCCGCGGAATGTGTGCTCGGGGGTTTGGGATTGCTCAGCGGAAGTTCATGGGTGGCTCTGGCGGCGGGAGTGCTCTATCTGGTGTTCTCGGTGGCGGTGATCGCTGCGATGCGAATGGGCCTGGAGGAGTGTGGCTGCATCGGAGTCGCACGGAGCGCACCCAACACCCTTCATGTGGTGCTGAATCTGGTGTCGGCCCTCGTCTGCATGGGGGCGGCCCTCCTGGGGCCGATGGCACTCGGAGCCGGACTGGCCTCAGTGGCCTGGCCGGTGTCCGTCGCAGCGGCGGTGGCAGTGGTGGCCATCGCCGGGACGATGCTGGCACTGCTGTCCGGC
>JAUXGW010000247.1 GCA_030621865.1 Actinomycetes bacterium | reverse complement strand
CCTGAACCCGGAAGTGTGGAAGTCGTTCGGTCTCGCGTTGACCTTGCGAAACGCTCCGGACCCCGACACCAGCGCTGCTGAGCTGCTCGCATCCAAGGGATACAAGGGCCGGTCAAGGGAGCTGGCCGGCCTGATGCTCACGGCACACCTCCCCGGGCGCGTCGACGAAGTGGGCGTTGCCGGGCTGGAAGCCGACGGGGTACTCCATCTTGAGAGTGGAGTGAACCATCGCATCGTCAGCGGATACGACCTTCTGCCGGAATACCTCGCAACCGGTCTCGACATCCGGTTCGGCAGGCGTGTCGACA
This sequence comes from Actinomycetes bacterium, assembly GCA_030621865.1. Lineage (GTDB taxonomy): Bacteria > Actinomycetota > Acidimicrobiia > Acidimicrobiales > Microtrichaceae > JAHRAZ01. The sequence goes on along the minus strand of JAUXGW010000247.1, from coordinate 3,353 downwards.
CGGTCAGGTACTCAGACGATGGTGTCGAAGTTGTCACCACTGACGGCGCCACGGTGTCAGCGGCAGCCGGAATCACGACCCTGCCGCACGGGGTGCTGACACGCGGTGGAATCACTTTTGATCCGCCACTTCCAACCAGCAAGACCGACGCACTCACGCGGATCGCCTCCGGTGCTGTCACCAAGGTGTTGATGCACTTCGACGACAGGTTCTGGCCGGAACATGCAACCCAGGTGGTGTGCGGGGAAGGTCCGGTCACGCTGTACTGGCCAACGAGTTACCGAACGAACGGTTCATCCGTTCTCAGCGCCTACGCGACCGGACCTCGCGCAGAAGTCCTCTCGGCCGCAGGCCCGGACCGGGCTCTCGAGATCGTTCTCGACGACATCGAGCGCGTGTTCCCCGGTTCGCGTCCACGATCACGGCTCATCGAGTCACGGTTCATCGACTGGATGACAGATCCCAATGCGCTCGGTGGCTACACGTTCCTCACACCGGGCGGCGTCGGAGCACGGGCTCAACTCGCTGCGCCAACCGGCGCCCTCATGTGGGCCGGCTCCGCAACGGAATGGAAACCAGTCGCCGCCACCGTCGAAGCCGCTTATCTCTCCGGGTTGCGTTCAGCTCGTCAGATCTCCGCGCTTCTCCGCTCCAGGGACTGACCGGGCACACACAAGAACGGTTGTTCTGTCTCCCGTCGTTCGGCATTGTGACGCCTGCCTCATTGACATTCGTCAGGCGCTCACCACACTGGAAACAACTTGGTTGACGTGTCGGGTCCCTGGAGGGACTGCGTCAGATGCGGGCTCGCTCGCCGGCCGCCTATCAAGGAGTTGTTCCATGTCAGCAGTCACCCTGCGGCGGATACTGGCGGCGCTTGCCGTGCTCGCCCTCACGATCGTCGGTGCCAGTCATTCGGCATCCGCGGATGAATACATAGATCCCACAACGGTCGAGGCGCTTCTCTATCCGGGAGAATCAACCGATATTGCCAAAACGGTTGGCACTGCTGACATTCCCCCCAAGGTCGACGTATGTCTCCTGGAGGACGAAACCGGATCCTTCCATGATGACATCGCCAACCTGCAGAATCCGGCAACCATCGCCGCCATCTTCGATGGTGTGCGAGCATCATCGCCCGACTCGCAGTTCGCGGTGGCCGGATTCCGGGACTTCGGCGATGCCTTCGTCTACAGGCTCGAGCAGTCGATGAGTCCGACCTTCGCCGACTGGGAATCCGGTATCAACGGACTCACTGCGTCCGGTGGTGGCGACTTCCCCGAGGCCCAGTACCCAGCGATTCGAGCCGCCGTCGATGGTGGCTTCGATCAGGGTTCCTGCGACTTCAGGGCTGACCCCCAGGTTTCTCGTGTCCTGCTGGTTGCCACCGACGCCACCTTCCACACTGGCGGCGCATACGGAGATCTGGCATCCACCACAGCAGTACTGGACGCTGCCGACGTCACTGTGATCGGACTCAAGGCCCCTGGAGCCGGCAATGAGCTCAATCAGCTCGCCGCTGCAACCGATGGAAGCGTGCAAGCCCTTTCGTCCGATGGCTCCAACATTGCAGACGCCATTCTCGCCGGCCTCGGAAATCTCCCGGTTGAGGTCTCGATGTCGTCGACCTGCAGCGACCCCATTTCAACCGTGTTCAACCCGCAAACGCAGGAGGTCACCTCTGGCGACGACGCATTCATGACCGAGACGATCGCGGTCGCCGCCGGTGCCGCCGGGGGGACGTACACCTGCGTGGACAACGTCAGCTACAACGGGGCCATGTCAGACACGGTCGTGGAGACGAAGACAATCCACGTTCCGGGAATCACACTCACTCCTGTCAGCGACGTGAACGAGCTCGGATTCGACCTCGACCACACGGTCACCGCAACAGTGGCGGCCGGAGACTCCGGACCAGTGGCTGGAGCGTCAGTGGAGATCATGGTGACATCCGGACCCAACACCGGCGTCAGCGCAACAGGAGCCACCGATGCGGCAGGAGAACTGTCGATGATGTGGACACCTGCGGTGAACCCGGCATCTCTGGGTTCTGACGCCGTGACTGCCTGGCTCCTCAACCCAGCAGGCGAAAGAGTTTCCTCTGCGGACGCTTCCAAGGACTGGGTGGACACCACAGCACCCGGTGCACAGTGCCTGGAGTCGGTCAACCCACATGGCAAGAAGAAGCCGACCGCCCCGGCCAAGGGCGGCCAAGCCCAGAATCAGGACGGCTTCTATCAGCTGCAGGGTTCCGACGTGGTGTGGGGAGCCGACACCCTTGAGGCGTTCGTCGTGGACACTGGCAGCGGAACGGTCTTTGGCCCATTCCCGGTCGGCACCAACATCAAATACACCGAGTCAGGAGATGATCCCCCTTCGATCGGGACAATGGGAAGTCCCAACGACGCCGTGGCCTTCCACATCATTGGCAACGGCGACGCCGAGGTGCATGTGGTTGACGGATCCGGAAACGTCGGCACGGCTTCGTGCCTGGTTCCGCCTCCGCCCATGTGAGGTGACGGGGGCACCTACCACCTGCCCCTCTCGGGATCGGGCCTGCCCGTGCCATTTCCGGCACGGGCAGGCCCGATTTATGTCGATGCCGGGCGGCGATTTCCTTGATTCAGGTCATCGCCGCCCCACGATCCCTGCAATGCTTATGGATACAAGAGTGCATGGGCGACCGCCCATTCCGACAAAGCGAGGAAACATGGCTGACAATGCAAGCAAAGACGCCCAGCAGGCGGCCGAGCAACTCATCGAGACGCTGGGCGAGAATCAACAGTCTGCAATGGATGCCGTGCGGAGCTTTGTCGACACCGTGGACGGCGCGTTTCCCGACGTGGGTGAAGACGGTCCGCGTGGAGAAATAATTGACGCTGCCTTCAAGATGTCCGAACAGATCGTCAGCGCGTCGAACCGGTTGGCCCTCAACATCGTTCAGGCCGCAGGAAGTGCCGTCGACGACCTGGCCGCAAAGGCGTCAGACGAGACCGAGTGAACCATTGGCGGACGCCCATGTGGCGAACGTCGTCCTGGCGAAGGTGTACGCGCTGATGGCGCTGCAGGCTGACCCGCATCATCACCGGCACGCCGATCACCGTCGCGCGGAGTGGCCATCTTGACCCCGGAGTCGGCGGTGACGCCCCGGGGCCGAATCGTGATGGGGCTTCTGTTCTATCCGCGGGGCGGATCGGCCTATGTCGTGCGCTATCTGAGTCCAGCTCTGGACCGCGTGGGTTGGTCGGTCTCGCTGGCGGTCGGATCCCTCGGCCGACCGGGTGAGGAGACCCACGCCCCCACATTCTTCGACGGACTCGACGTCCACTTCCTCGACTCCACCGAAGCGGTCC
>JAUXGW010000118.1 GCA_030621865.1 Actinomycetes bacterium | reverse complement strand
ACCTGAGCGCAGATCCGGACCTGAACGCGGATCCTGACCGGGCGAGGGTCGCTCACGCGGCCTGCGGTGGCTGCGGTCCGCCTGCACGGTGACCCTTCGGCAAGCATCCAGAATGTAATCTCGCCGCGTGTCAGGCAACGAGGATTCAGGTGGTGATCCAAGGGAATCGGTCGCCGAATCCCCAGAGTCCCCTGCGGGCACGGTGCGGGGGCGAACGCGTCTGGCGCTGCTGCTTCGGGTTGTCGGCTTTCTCCTGGCCGGATTGGCGATCGCATTCCTGGTAGCGACACTTGTGTCGGAATGGCCGGAGGTTTCCGAGGCTGTTCGCAATGCCAACCCGCTGCTCGTGGGCGCAGCCGTGATCACGGCCGCACTCGCGATGATGGGCCTCGCCGTTCTCTGGTGGGAGGTCCTCCACGGATTTCATGGCAGAGAACCTCTGCGCGAGGTCATGTCGTGGTATTTCGCTGGGGAACTGGGCAAGTACCTACCGGGTGGCATCTGGCCGGTTGTGGGTCGGGGCGAACTTGCCGCTCGAAACGGTGTGCCGAGGTCCATGGCCTACGGCACAACTGCAATGTCCCTGGGTCTGATGATCATCGGTGGAGCAGCTCTCGGGGCAATGCTGTTTCCGCTCACGATCTCCGGTGGTGAACTCGGTTTCGAGCACCTCATCCTGTTGCTGGTTCCGATCGGCCTGATCGTGATCCATCCCAAAGTGATGGGAATGGCGTTCGCTCTGTTGGCCAGGTTCTCCAAAGGGCGATTGGTGTTCGAACCCTTGCCATGGGGCCGGATGGTGCAGCTGGTTCTCACGGCCATTCCCGCGTGGGCATTCGTCGGTCTTACCTCGGTGCTTCTCGCTGAGTCATTCGGGTTCGACTACGAACCGGCGCGGATCATGCTCGCTGCGGTGCTCGGCTGGATCGCCGGGTTTCTCGTGGTGCCGGTACCGGCGGGTGCCGGCATCCGCGAAATCGTGTTTGTGGCGCTGTCCGGACTGGAAGCCGGACCATCAGTGGTGATCGCCACGGTGGCCCGTTTCGTCTTCATCGTGGTGGACGGGACCGGCGGAATGATTGCCCTCGCGTGGCTTCGCTCGGCGGGTGAGGACACCGGACCTGTCGAGGGCGATGTCGATGGCTGACAAGAGCCCTGATCGCGCTCAATCCGGTTCTGGATGGCCGCAATTTGGTCTTGGATGCCCGCAATTCGGTCGGGGATAGTCGCGAGCGGGTTCTGGAATGACAGTCATCCAGAACCAGAATTCACGAGCGGGCTATTCCCCGCACCATCGTCCACGGGAATGGCGAAGCCGACCAGTCGACATCGAACTCCCGGCCGACGAACTCCCGAAATCCCCGCTTCGACCAGTGGTTTATGTGTCCGGGGGTGTTTCCCATCTCCGGGATGTACTTGCCGCGGGTCATGTTTGCCGCACGCCAGATCGGTTCTCTCGGAACTGACAAGACCACGGCGCCGCTGCAGACCCGAGCGATGTCCCTGAGTGCGAGTTCGGGATCCGGGACATGTTCCAGTACCTCGATGCCGAAAACCAGATCCATGCTGTTGTCGGCGATTGGCAGCGAGCGCATGTCGCCGAAGAATCCGAGCAGTCCTCGTTCTTTCCAGTGCGTGGCGGTTTCTTCATCGGGCAGGTCCATCGCCACAATGGGCACACCGGGGAACCTTGACATCAGCCGGGTGGTGACTTCACCTTCGCCGGCACCAACCTCGAGAACACTCGACGGCCTGAGTTCGGCGACCGCAGCATCCAGGCAACCCATGAATCGATCCATGAGTTTCTGCTCGATCGGGTTCTGGGTGCCGTATTTGTCGTAGGTGTTCCGGTGGGGAAGCCCATCGGTGGTCTGTGTCATTCGGTCCGTGTCATTCGATTGGTGTCATCCGGTTGGCCGCCTTCGTCAGGATCACCCGGAGTCCAGTGGGAAGTACCTGAATCTACAGGAACCTATGACCCCACGATGCAATGATCCCGGTTCGGCACTCAAATCAGCAGGAGGCGGCCGAGGGCAACAACTGACGGGTCAGGAAGCAACAACTGACGGGTCCAAGAACCGGACGCGCTCGGGGGCGGCTTGTACTGTGCCCGGATGAACTTGCGACGTTTTGGCGCTCTTGGCGCACTCTTCTCCGCCGTCGTGCTGTTGGCAACTGTCATTCCTGCACCACGGATCTCCTTCTCCTCGGTCTCCTTCACCGAACGCCAGGCAGTCGCGTTCGAAGTCGAAGATCCTGCTGACCAACCGGTTCCCGAGGAATCCGGCTCTGACAACCAAGCCAGTGACGGGATCGAGTCCGATCACGTCGGGACTGAGTCCGATCTGGTGGAGGCTGAATCCGATCCCACCGACACCCAATCCGATCAGGTCGAGACCGAATCCGATGGTGATCGTCTGGTCGCCTCCAACGAGGCCGCCGGTGAGTTCCAACTCATCGGCGTGGACTTCGACGAACCTCCCACCGAACCCGTCTACGCCAGAGCCCAGAACGCGGATGGCACCTGGCAGGACTGGAAAGAACTCGATGCGAATCCCGACGAGGGTCCGGATGGTGAGGTGAACGCCTCCACCGAACCAATGTGGGTGGGCGATGCCACTGGCTGGGAGATTTCTGTTGGAGCCCAGGACTCCGATGCCGAGGTTCTCCTGGTGAAGGAGCGCGACGAGCGCAATGTTGTGGAAGCAACTCCGGTGGCCGGAGCCAATCCGAGTCCACCGCTCGGACTCAACAGCCGGGCGTCCTGGGGTGCGAGGCCCGCCAAGGCAGTCTCATACGGCTCCGAAGTGAAGATAGCGGTCGTGCACCACTCGGTGTCCTCCAACAGCTACACGGCATCCCAGGTGCCTGCGGTGCTGCGAGGCATTCAGGCCTATCACCAGGACGGCAAAGGCTGGTCGGACATCGGCTACAACTTCGCCGTGGACAAATACGGCGGCGCCTGGGAAGCCCGGCAGGGTGGCACCGACCGTCCGGTGGTCGGCGCCCACGCCAGGGGATTCAACACCGATTCGGTCGGCATCGTGGTCCTCGGTGACTACTCGAACGTGAATCCGAGCGCGGCGGCCAACGAGAGTGTTGCCCGACTTGCCGGTTGGAAACTGTTGCTTTCTGGGCACCGCCCCGGCGAGATGGCCTCGATCACCTCGGGGGGATCCTCGAGCATTCCCGCTGGAAAAACCGTCAGCCTCAGAAGGGTGATCGGTCATCAGCAGGTGGGTTACACAGCCTGTCCGGGCCGAATCCAGAACTATGCGTCGTCGATCCGAACGAGAGCCCACCAATGGTTCGACTGGTTGCGGGCAACGGGCTCATCAGTGACCACTGCGAACGTGCCCAAGGGCAACGCCGACAAGATCCAGGCTGCCGGGACCGAACGACTCCACGTGGAGGGCTGGGCGTTGGATCCCAGGTCGGCGGCCACGAGCAAGGTGCGGATCTTGGTTGACCGCAGACACCAGTTCACCCTGAGTGCGTACCGGCGCCGTGACGATCTGCCCGGTGGCTACCCGTACCACGGGACGAACCGTGGGTTCGCCGGAGATATCACGGTGCCTGGAGGTGACCATCTGATCTGCCTCGAATCCGTGGCGGTTTCGGGTGGAGCCACAACTCAGATCGGCTGCAAGAAGGTCAAAATCCCGAAGTGAGCGGTCACATCTGTTCATGAGCAGGCAGCGTCCAGCGCGCAAACAACCAGGAATGGGTTCGCAGAACCTTCGGCTGAAAGAATGGGCACCGTGAAAGGTTTGATCCTCGCCGGCGGTGCCGGCACCCGGCTTCGTCCGATCACACATACGAGTGCGAAACAGCTTGTGCCCGTGGCCAACAAGCCGATCCTGTTCTACGGGATCGAGGATATGGTGGCGGCGGGTATCACCGACATCGGGATCATCACGGGTGAGACCGGTCCGGAGGTCCGAAAGGCTGTTGGTGATGGCTCACAGTTCGGAGCCACGATCACCTATATTCCCCAGGATGAGCCACTCGGGCTGGCTCATTGTGTCCTCGTCGCCAGAGACTTCCTGGGCGACGACGACTTCGTGATGTATCTGGGCGACAACATGCTGCAACAGGGTCTCGAGCAGTTCGTGGAGACCTTCATCGAGGACCACAAGCTGGCTGTCGCCGATGGTGCAGAGACGTCAGCGGCGCAGATTCTCCTGTGCCCGGTTCCTGATCCCCATCGGTTCGGCGTGGCCGCGCTGGACGAGTCGGGACATGTGACGGAGCTGGTGGAGAAGCCGGAGAATCCCCCCAGCGACCTCGCACTCGTGGGCGTCTACCTGTTCACCAAGGCCATCCATGAGGCCGTTGACTCGATCGAGCCGTCACCCCGTGGCGAACTCGAGATCACCGACGCCATCCAGTGGCTGATCGACCATGGCCGCCGAGTCCGCCATGACCGTCTGGAAGGCTGGTGGCTGGACACTGGCAAGAAAGACCCGCTGCTGGAGAGCAACCGCCGGGTGCTCGAAGACATCGAGGCCCGCCTCGAGGGCGAAGTGGACGATGCCTCCTCGGTGGACGGTCGGGTGATCATCGAGGCCGGAGCAAAGGTGATCAACAGCCAGATCCGCGGTCCGGTAGCGATCGCCGCAGGTGTGACCATCGAAGACAGCTACATCGGACCTTTCACTGCAGTCGCCGAGGGTTGCACCATCTCGGGGTCCGAGGTGGAGAACTCGGTGATTCTCGACGGTTCCGTGATCCGGGACGTACCTCGGTTGATCGACTCCCTGATTGGCCGCGAAACCGAAATCCGGCGGTCGGGTAGTCGCCCGGCAGCAACCAGACTGATGATCGGCGATCATTGTTCATTGGATCTGGCCTGACCCGGCAGAGAGCGAACGGACCCGAGAGCGCCTGACACTTTCAGGAGCGCCAGACGTTTGACAGAGCTACCGAGCGGCACCAGAGAGACTGTGAGCCAGAAAGTGACGGAAATGGCAGACATCACCGAATCGGAAGTGATTGAGGGCGTCCATCTGGTTCGACCGCGTGTGTTCGGTGACGACCGTGGCTATTTCGTGGAGACGTACCGGCGGGAGTGGATCCCCGGTGGTCGGGAGATGATCCAGGGCAACCGGGGCAACCGGATCGCCGGATGCATCGTGGGACTGCACTATCACCTGCATCAGGCCGACTACTGGTACGTCCCATTCGGTCACGCCCGCGTGGTCCTGCACGATCTGCGTGTGGGCTCACCCACCGACGGCGCCACCGAGATGTACGACCTCGGCGAGGTCAACGGCGGCGAAAACGAACATCTGGGCCTTTTCATTCCTCCGGGTGTCGCACACGGCTTCGCAAGCCTCAGCGACATGGCGATCACCTATCTGGTCGACGGCTACTACAACCCGGCCGATGAGCTGGGTGTGGCTTGGGATGATCCCGTAATCGCTGCGGACTGGGGACTCGAGAACCCGATCCTGTCGGACCGCGACGGATCCAATCCCCTCCGGTCAGAGATCGAACCCATGTGGCAGCCCCACTCGTCCCTGCGGACCTGATGAGAGCTGCGAACCCGATGAGATGCCGAATCAGCGCTTTGGCGTGCGTTGCTCCTCGCAGTTTCAATCCGACGTGTGCCGACGGGATGCGCCCGGACCCAACAGGCTCGGACGCGACAGGGGAGAACTGAGTTGAAGGTATTCGTGACGGGCGCCGCCGGATTCATCGGATCGAATTTCGTCCGTCACCTGCTGGGGAACACCGACGACGAGATCACGGTGTTCGACGCCCTCACCTACGCGGGAAACCGCGAGACACTCGCCGATCTCGAATCCGATTCCCGCTTCAGTTTCGTACACGGGGACATTTGCGATCGTTCGGCCGTTGCAGAGGCACTTCCCGGTCACGACTACGTGGTGCATTTCGCGGCTGAAAGCCATGTGGACCGCTCCCTGCTCGACCCTGACGTGTTCGTGCGGACCAACTCCATGGGCACCAACGTGATGTGTGATCTGGCGGTGGAGGCGGAGGTGGAGCGTTTCGTCCACATCTCGACCGACGAGGTGTACGGATCGATCGAAGAGGGTTCCTTCAGCGAAACCGATGTGCTCGAGCCGAGATCTCCCTACAGCGCTTCCAAGGCCAGCAGCGACCTGATCGCAATGGCGTATCACGAGACACACGGCCTTCCCGTGTCGATCACGCGATCCTCCAATCAGTTCGGGCCATATCAATTTCCGGAGAAACTGATTCCGTTCTTCGTCACGAGCCTTCTCGATGGTCACAACGTGCCCCTTTACGGAGATGGCCTCAATGTGCGTGACTGGCTGTTCGTGCGTGACAACTGCGCTGCTGTTGACCTCGTGTTGCGCAAGGGTGAGGCGGGGGAGATCTACAACATCGGCGCCGGCAACGAACTGACGAATCGCGAGATCACCGACGACCTGCTCGGAATCCTCGGCAAGGACGAGTCCAGCGTGACTTATGTCGAGGACCGCCTCGGCCATGACCGGCGATACTCCATTCACGCCGACAAGATCGCTGCCCTCGGATGGCAACCACAGAGCACCTTCACCGAAGCTCTGTCGGAAACTGTGCAGTTCTACGTGGACAATCGCACTTGGTGGGAACCCCTCAAGGAACGGGTCAAGAACCGATGAGAATTCTCGTTACCGGGTCCAGGGGTCAACTGGGCACTGAGGTGATCCAACTTCTCGAGGCCCAACCTCATCACGAGGTCCTGGGAGTGGACTTGCCGGAGGTGGATCTCACCGACCGTGATTCCACACTCGGCCTGATCGTGGAATGGTCGCCGGATCTGATCCTCCACGGTGCAGCCTTCACAGCCGTCGACCAGTGTGAGTCGGAGCCGGAGACCGCCTACCGGGTGAATTGTGCCGCCACCCGGTTCGTGGCCGACGGTGCTCGTCGCACTGACGCGCACGTGGTCTACGTCAGCACGGATTACGTGTTCGACGGCACCAAGGCGGATCCGTATGTGGAGTGGGACACTCCCAATCCCGAGTCCGTCTATGGCCTCACCAAACTGGGCGGCGAGATGGAGATCGATCCGGACTGGACCGTCGCCCGCACCTCATGGGTCTGCGGATTCCACGGCAACAACATGGTCAAGACACTCCTGCGACTGGCGGCGGGGGATGGCGACGTTGCCTTCGTCGACGATCAGATCGGCCATCCCACCTTTGCGCCCGACCTGGCGCAGATGGTGGTGAAGCTGGGTGTGGAGAAAGTGCCGGGCACGTTCCACACAACCAACCAGGGTGCAGTCAGTTGGTACGAATTCGCGAGGGAAGTGTTTGCCGCCGCTGGTCATGACCCGCAGCGTGTCAGCCCCATCAGTACCTCGGAGCTGGATCCACCCCGCCCGGCGAAGAGGCCGGCGAATTCGGTGCTCGACAACATGGCCTGGCGAATGCACGGATTCACCCCGAGCCGCGACTTCCGCGAGCCTATGGGCGAACTCGTCGCCCGCCTCCTCGCCAGCTAACCCAAGACGGCCGTCCCGACCGCCGTTCTGTGATGGTCAAGTCGCGCTTTTGCGCGACCTAACCATCACAGAACCACCAGAGGCGCCTGATGCGGGTTCAGAG
>JAUXGW010000265.1 GCA_030621865.1 Actinomycetes bacterium | reverse complement strand
CCATGAAGGTGAACAGCAGCGTGAACAACTCGTTGACCACCCTCGGCTGCCCAGAACTTGGCCGTGGCAACCTCGGCGGGGGCCTCGGCCTGATGTGTCAGGCGCCAGAGCGCCTGATCCGTGGTCAACTTGATGGCGGCAGTATCCATGAATGCATCTGCCGCCCTGTGTGCCACTGCCTGGAAGGAGGCAATCGGCACATCGAACTGCTTGCGTTCCTTGGTGTACTCGGCCGTGAGCCGGACTGCTTCTTCGCATACTCCGACTGCAAGAGCGCACTGTGTCGCCACCGCACGCTGGTAGGTCCAGGAAAGGCTCTGGTGACCTTCGGCCACCAGGGCCGCAGGTGCCTCTGCCAGCAACCATGCAGCCTGGGGATCTTCGAATGTGGTCAGCAGCGCTTCCACTGCCACGCCCGAGTCCTCGCGGTTGACAAGAAACAGGCCAACAGATCCGTTCTCGATCGCCGCCGGGATGATGGCGGCGTCGGCGGTGAGTCCGTAAGGGACGCAGATCTTGGATCCGGTGATGGCGAAACCATCGTCGGTGCGGGTCGCGACGGCGGTGGGAATCAGGCACTCCCCTCCGTCCTCGTGCCACGCAGCGGTGAGTGTCATCTCCCCCGCTGCCACTCTCGGCAGCACCTCGCCCCTCAGTTCCTGCGGAGCGAACTCGGCAATGGGAAGAACCCCGAGCGCCAGAGTCTCCCAGAGGGGGACCGCAGCACTGGTCCTGCCGGCGACCTCCAGAACGGCGCCGAGGGCCAGGAGGTCCAGTCCTGCTCCCCCACTCTCCTCAGGCACGAACGCACCGAGCAGTCCAACCTCTGCGAGTGTCGCCCACAGCGCAGTGTCGACACGGGGGGCGTCGGCACGCTCGAGCTCCCGGAGGTGCTCATGTGACGACGCGTCGCCCAGGACCTGATCGGCCAACTCGGCGATTGCTTCTGTTTCTTCAGTGGGTTGAAAGTCCATGGTGTCCCCGATTCAAGAACGAATGGCCCGTGGAAGGCCGAGTCCGAACATGGCAATGAGATCTCGCTGGATCTCGTTGGTTCCGCCACCGAAGGTGAGAATCACCAGCGAGCGGTAGTTGGTTTCCAGACGTCCCCTGAGGATTGAACCAGCAGATTCGGTCTGAAGGTATGAACGGGGTCCGAGGACCTCCATCAGCAAGCGGAAGGCTTCGAGGTAGAACTCGGTGCCGTAGGTCTTGATCGAAGATGCGTCAGCGACGTCCATCTCACCCTCGGTGGCGGTCCATGCCACCTTCCAGTTGATCAGCTTCAGGTACTCCAGGCCGGCGTGAACGCGGGCAAGATTCAGCTGAACCCACTCGTGATCGATCACCCGTTTGCCGTCGGCTCCACGAGTTTCGCGGGCCCAGCTGAGAACCTCGCCATAGGACTGCTCGAGCAACCCGGGGGAACACAGTGTGACCCGCTCGTGGTTGAGTTGGTTCACGATCAGGTTCCAGCCGTTGTTCTCACCGCCAACGAGGCGGTTCTTTGGAACGCGAACGTTGTCGTAGAAAGTGGCGTTGATGTCGTGACTTGCCAGCAGATGCAGCGGATCGGCGCTGACCCCTGGATCCTTCATGTCCACGATCAGCATCGAGATGCCCTTGTGCTTGGCCACGTCGGGATTGGTTCGCACTGCCAACCAGCAGTAGTCAGCGTCCGAGGAGACCGAGGTCCACATCTTCTGGCCGTTCACGATGTATTCGTCGCCGTCGAGGACGGCCCTGGTTCGCAGCGCGGCCAGGTCAGTACCGGCCTCGTTCTCCGAGTAGCCGATGCAGAAGCGGATGTCGCCCGCCATGATCTTGGGTAGGAAGAAGTCCTTCTGCTCGTCGGTTCCAAAGTTCATGATCGTGGGGCCGACCGTGTTCACCGTGAGCATCGGGATTGGAGCACCTGAACGCATCGACTCGTCGTAGAAGATGAACTGGTCGATCTGAGGACGACCCTGGCCGCCGTACTCCTTCGGCCAACCGATCCCCAACCAGCCATCGGCAGCCATCTGCTTGACTAGTTTGCGATTGAGCGGGCCAGTGCCCATCTCCTTGTGCAGTTCTTCCTTGACCTCAGGGGTCAGAAGCTTGTCGTAGTAGGCGCGAAGTTCGTCGCGGAGCTTCAGTTGTTCGTCGGTATAGGCGATGTACATGGGTTCCCCCGCTTGAGTGGCGGTTGTGAAATGCGTTCCTCGGCTCACGCGGGCGCTGCCACCGTCTCCGGAGAACCGGATTCCCGCATCAGCACGCGCTGACTCCAGAAGCGGAAACTGTAACGCGTTCCATTCTTGCTTGCGATTTCGGTCAACACCACAGGAGACGGATGGATGACACGGATGGATGACACGGTGCAGTAGAGAGAATTGTCAACCGATTCCGTTTCGGTGATTGCGATCTCTACGGGTAGCGTTGACTCCCATGTCCAGCCGTCTTGAGATCGAATTGACCAGTGAGCGCCCTGATGGCACTTGGACTTGGCGCGCTGCCGGTGCAAAACAACCCAAGGGCGATCTCGACGCCACTCTGCTCCCACCGGGGACCGCTGTTGGTGCAGTGCTGAGAGTCGATGCCGAAGTACTCGTGGACGGTATCGAGATCACTGCCGTTCTTGCGCCAAAGGCGCAGCGCCAGGAGGCTGGCAAACTCGAGATTCTGGGCTCCGGCAAGAGTGAACCGCTCGTAACCACGCAGCTTGCAGGCAAGGGCAAAGGCAAAGGTAAGGGCCGGGGTCGCAAGGGAGGCCGCGGTGGTGACCGCCCACGCGGCGACAGCCGTCCGGCGGCTCCGCCCCAACGCCCGGCTCCGAAGCGTCTCCGCCCGGGGCGCGAACATCGCAACGCACTGCTGGCCGATCTTCCGCCCGAACAGCGCCCGATTGGCGAACAGGTCCTGCGCGGTGGCATTCCCGCTGTGCGCGAACAGATCGCGAAACAGAACGAGCAAGCCGCCAAGGAAGATCGCCCGAAACTGCCGGAAAGTCAGGTTGTGGCAATGGCGGAGAAGTTGGTGCCACAACTCCGTCGTGCGGAATGGCGCGATCGGGCCGAGGCCGCCCTGGCGGATCTTGAGGAGCTGGACCTCCGCGACCTGCGTTCTGTGGTGGTTGCAGCCGAGGACGGCGCTCGAGACGAAGAGACCCGAGCCATGCGCGACCAACTCTCGGAGGGCCTGACCCGCCGGGTCTCCGAAGAGCAAGGTCTCTGGGTCGATGACATGACCGAGAACCTCGACGCCGGCCGGTTCGTGCGGGCGCTGCGCATCTCGTCCCGCCCTCCGAAGGCCGGTGCACCCGTTCCGAAGGCACTCAGCGAGCGTCTGGTGAAAACCGTGGCCGAAGGACTCAACAGCCGAACCAAACAAGAGGTCTACGCGGCGACTCTGGATGCACTTTCCTTCTCTCCGGTCCGCGCCCAGGTCCGAATCACGAGCAAGCCGGAG
>JAUXGW010000308.1 GCA_030621865.1 Actinomycetes bacterium | reverse complement strand
TTCGCCCACGTAGTCGATCGACGAGCCGCTCCGCTCCACCCACACGTTCGACCCCTGATTGCCGGCCAGCCGATCGAACAGCGCCCGGTAGTGCTCGGCGACTCCGGCGTCGGGCCGCGCCACCAGCCAGTCGGAGAGTTGATCCCAGTAGTGGTCGGGATCCTCGCTGAGGTGGCCGAGCGTCGAAGTGAGGATCCAGGGCAGAGGGTCACCGCGCCGGTAGCGGTCGGACGGTCGGAACGGGTAGGTCACTTCCTCGGCGTCGTGGCCCGCTCCGACCACCTCCGCGATCACCGGGTTCGGGGTGGCCAGGAGATCGGCCATGTACTGCCCGCTGACCGGCCCGGCCACGAACCGGCGGTCCCAGTCGAGGCCCGTGAAGACTTCGTGGAGACCGGCCACGTCACGGTGTTGGTCCAACAGTCGTGTGAGCAACGTGGATCCGCAGCGACCGGTGCCGACCACGAAGCGTGTGGGCCGCGTCGGTCCGGCGCTGGCGGAGAGGGATGCGTTCATCGCCGGTAGCGCCGGGCCAGGGCGTCGCGCCGTGCTCGCAGCTGCTCAGACCGCGCGACAGGGCCGACAAGTGCCGTGTGGGTTCCACCGAGGTCGGCCGACAGCGCGCCGGCCAACTCGCCGCTGGGCATCCGACGCAGGCGCACCTCGGGCGTGGTGTCGGCCAGCAGGAAGCGCACTGCAACGGTGCCGCGGCGATGCCCGCCGGTGTCGATCCAGTTGGCCACACCCGGATCGTCATGGGAGATCACCATTCGCACCCGGCCGTCGGGATCCACGACTGCCTGATGGTCATTGAGTGAACACTGCCGGTTGGCGGCGTCAGGCGATTCCCAGAACCAGGTGGCCAACGACACCGACCAGTACCGGGCGGTCGGTGCGTCGAAGTCCACCACCACGACCTCCCCGGGTTCACAGTGGTAGCCGCCCATTCCGTAGGCCTGGCCACCCAGGCCGGTGGCCGAAGGCGGGGCCTCGAAAGCCTGAATTCGGTCGACCGGCGTGGATGCGAGTCCCCGGCCCAGGTCGGCCCAACAGTGTGCGCCTGCGGTCAGCCACTGCCCCAGCAGATCGAGTCGGGTCTCCATCTCCGCGGATGACAGTGCGGCGGGAGGGTAGGGCGCACCGATGCGTTCGATCGTCCAGCCCCATGGCCGTTCGGTTTCCCAGTCGGAGAAGTACTGCCGCACGTGGAGGAAGTCGGCGTCGGGACCCGTCGCCATCCAGTTCCGGGCCTCGAGGGGCCGTTCCGCAGCAATGTGGATCCGCACCATGCCGTCGGCGTCGATGACCATCTCGTCCGCGGTCAACCGTGACAGCGCCCGCCATTCGGCGAAGTGACCGTCGGCGAAGTGACCGGAATCGACCTGAACCTCGACGTGGCGGGCCCATCCCACCTCGCCGGTGAGCAGGTACGACGCGTCGGGAGCGAGCCGACAGAAGCCGTAGTTGGTGTCCGGGTTGTCAAGGCCCCACGACCGCCGGTTCTCGATGAGCACACCCAACTCGGGATGCACGGTGTCGTCGTACTCGATGCAGATCTCGATGCCGGCCGCCAGATAGCGGAGCAGATAGCGCATTCCCTCGGCCTGCAACAGGTCGTCGTCGGCCGTGGAATCCGACCACACGAGATCAGCCAGAGCATCGACCTGTGCGGCGAAGCGTCCCCAGAGATTCCGGCCGGAAGCCCCGTTTCCGGACGTTCCCCCGGTTGGCTCATGATCGGTGGATGCAGCTTCGGCGGGTACGGGTTCGGTTTGCACGGGTTCGGTTGGCTCAGGATCGGTCGGCACGGATTCGGGGGTGAGTCACTCCTCCTGGAAGTACTTCTTCACGTTGTCATCCAGCAGGAGATAGGCGGCCACCAAGGCATACAAAAGGGCGGGGACAAGTGCTCCGAACCAGTGGGAACGATCGAAGAAGATCATCACGTAGACGAGGTTGGCAAGCCGGATCACGGCGAGAAATGCGATCAGGTAGCGAGCGAAGTCGACGCCCAGGCGCAGCTGAAAACCCACATACAGCGCAAAGAGGCCGAGCAATCCCAGCACGATTGCATAAACGGCCACCGTGCTGGAGTCGAGGCCGGTCTCGGCAAGCACGTTGGACTCGTTGCGATCGAGAAACAGGAGCGTGGCGAACGACAGGTCGAGTACCGCACCGAAGAGAACGATCCAGCTGAGCAACTTGATCCCGAATGGTGCACTGTCGATGTCCTTCAACTTCATTTCCTTCTGTTTGTGAGCCATTCGGCTCGGCCGCAGGATGGCGACACTCGTCGCAGTAGTCAGGCCAACGTGGCGTTCCGGCACCTACCCGACTGGCTCTGATTCTGGCACCCGGAGGCGACCAGAAGGGGAATCGGGGATGACAGCGGGCAATACTGGATCCTCCTGGCGCCTCAAATGGTGGCGTTTGAGGACACACTGGCGGGGCCATGACCGACACGACGGCACGCAATTGGGGATCGATCGACGGAGTCTCGATCGGCTTTCCCATGACTGTTGAACACATGAACTCTGCAACTCTCAGTTTCATGGTTCCGGCTGAAGCCGCGGCAGCCCTCCTTCCGGGTGATGCGTTTGAGGTGGCGGACATGGGCGACGGCCAGGCGATGCTCGTGCTGGCGTTGGTCGACTACGTGAA
>JAUXGW010000385.1 GCA_030621865.1 Actinomycetes bacterium | reverse complement strand
TTGATCCTGCGGGGAGGGCGATCCACGGTGTCCGGACTCATCCACTTCCCGCTCCAGGACGTCTGTCCGTACACCGGAGCCAATGGTGTGGAACCGGTCGATCTCCCGAGCACCGGCACGCTCTGGTCCTGGACCACGGTGAATGCATCACCTCCCGGCTACCACGGAGCAGTGCCGTACAGCCTCGGCATAGTGGAGATGAACGTCGACTCCGGAGTCCTGAGGGTGGTTGGGCGGATCGAGAACTCCTCCATCCCCCTGGAACCCTCCATCCCCTTGGAACAGGGCATGGACATGACCGTCGGGGCCGTGAATGTCGCACTTGCCGATGACCGCGACCCATCCGAATCCGAACCTCCCGATGGAGCGGATCCAGGCCGTCGTCGCAATCCGCCGGCTGGATTGACCTGGGCGTTCTTTCCCCGGCGACCGCAACGGGGCAACACATGACGCAGGGCCTGAACATGCAGAGTCTGAACATGCGGGACCAGGACACGACCGAGGCAGCCGTTGTTTCAGTCTGGACCAGATCTTGAGTCGCGTGGCAGTGGCAGGGGTTGGCCTGTATCCCTTCGGACGTCACGGAACGATGACCGCCCACGCGATGGGCGCCAAGGCCCTGCGCGAAGCCATGGGCAACGCCGGAGTGGGTCGCGGCGACTTTCAGGCCGCCTTCTGTGCAACTGCGTACGGTGGAGTCGCCTCCGGACATCGCGTGCTCGGCGCACTGGGTCTGACGGGAGTCCCGATCATCGATGTGGAGGCCGGTTGCGCCTCCGGAGGAGCGGCTCTGTCACTGGCCGCTGCTGCCATCCGGTCAGGGCAATACGACACTGTGCTCGTGGTGGGCATCGAGAAGATGGCAAAGGGCATGATCCGATCGTCCTTCTTCCCGGCCTGGATGGAACAGGCCGGATTGTCCGCCGGTCCGGCCTATTTCGCCATGCGGGCACAACGCCTTCTTCGCGAACACGATCTGACCACTGCGGACCTGGCCGAACTCGTGGTCAAGAACCGTGCAGCCGGAGTGCACAATCCGGATGCGATGTTCCGAAAGGAAGTTTCGGTGGAGCAGGTTCTGGACTCGAAGACCGTCTGTGATCCGCTGACCCTGTTCATGCTGTGTGCACCCAACGAGGGGGCTGCCGCCCTGGTTCTCCGAAGATCTGATCTGGCGGATCAGGCTTCGCCGCAGATTCTGAGTGCGCGGCTGCGCAGTCACCTCCCCGGTTCTGTGCTGGACGAGTCCACTCCGCTGGCCGGCATCGACGACTCCGACATCCCGGGGCCGACTTCACTCGCTGCCGCTGATGCCTTCGCCGAGGCGGAGGTGGGTGTGGACGACCTGGACGTGGTCGAATGCCAGGACACTGATGCCGCTCGCGAACTCCTTGTCTGGACGGAATTGGGACTGTGCTCTCCCGGAGAGCAGTCGCGGATCCTCGCCGACGGCGAATTCGGCATCGACGGACGCCTGGCAGTCAATCCCTCGGGTGGTTTGCTCTCCAAGGGTGAACCTCTGGGTGCATCGGCGCTCGGACAGGTGATCGAGTTGTATCGCCAGATGCGCGGGCAAGCAGGTTCCCGTCAGCACCAAGACGCCCGTCTGGGTCTGGCCCACACCATCGGTCGGGGCGCCAACGCATCGGTGACGATCATCTCCAACTGAGCTGATGGATTCCGACTCAGCTGATTGATTCCAACTGCCCTGATCGATTCCAGACAGCCCTGATCGATTCCGGAC
>JAUXGW010000347.1 GCA_030621865.1 Actinomycetes bacterium | reverse complement strand
TCACCATATGCACGCACCGACCGCGGGCCGCAAGGCACACGCTGAACCCAGCCGCAAGGCACACGCTCAACTCAAGGGCCGTGCCCGGTCGGCCACGCGTCAGTCGTCGGCGGGCTGATCAGAATCCTGGGTCAGCACGGAGCGCTGGGGACCGGTCCATTCAAAGGCCCGGCCGAGCAGACCTGAGGCATTGGACTTCTCCAGCTCCGGATCGGGCTCCGGGTCAACTTCGACGTCGAGCTCGGTGCCGTCACCCCTGTTGAACGTTGCGTCTGCTGTTTCCTCAGTGGGCTCCACGGATCGTGCTGCGGACTCCACGGATGGTTCGGCCAGGATTTCGCCGGGCGATCCAGTCGCAACCGACTCGTCGGGCGCTGCAGTCTCGCCGGGAGAGCCGCTGTCGCCGGGAGACGCTGCTTTCCGACTTTGGGAATGGCCCTTCCTGCGATCAAAGACCGACCATCCGACGGGCGGCCGAATCGAATTCGCATGGGAGTTGCATACCATCTGCGTGGGCTCATCGGGATCAGTCAGATCCTCGAGCGTCACCAGGAGCTCACCCGGAGTGATGATCAGCCGCGCCTCAGCGGTCCGGGCACATCCCTGGCGCATACACTGACCGATCATTGCGCCCGAGGGTAGCGCCACCGAATGAGACAGTGTTGCCTAGAATGTTGTGTTACCCACCGAGGGTGAGCAGGAGTGCACGTCCGGTTCGCACCGACATGCTCCCGCCCACTCATCAAGGAGCCATCCGATGACCAAGACCCGGCGACTTCTGGTGGCCCTGATCGCCTTGGCGATGTTGCACGGCGCATCGATGGTCGGCGCTCCCCAGGTTGCGTCAGCCGGCGGAAGCACAGGATCAACGAATTCGTTCAATTTCACCGGCTCCGGATGGGGTCACGGTGTCGGGATGAGCCAGTGGGGTGCTCGAGGATTGGCTGAACAAGGACGCAGCGCGAGCCAGATACTCACGCATTACTACTCGGGCACAACCGTCGCACCCACGGCGGTCACCAATGACCTGAGAGTCCTGATCGGCCAGAAGTTGAGCTCGATCGACGTCGGAGTGTGGGGCACGGTTGCAGTGAAGCACGGCAGCACCACTCTCGGAACGGCGAGCGGATGGTTCAAGGCAACCAGATCGGGCAACAACGTGGCGCTCACGGGAGCCATCAATGCCACGGCCCCCGACGAGGTTGTCATCGCGCTGACTGCGCCGACCCGGGTGGAGCAAACGGGCCATGTCTATGCCCGCGGCAGCCTCCGAATCGCCATCGACCCGGCAGGTGGCCTCAGAATGACTGTGTTCGGTCTGACCATGGACGACTACCTGCTTGGGCTCGGGGAAATGTCAGTTGTGTGGCCCGCGGAGGCACAGAGGGCACAGGCAATCGCCGGCCGCACGTTCGCCCAGAAAGTCGTGGAATCACAGAATCGAGCTGCATCGGACCATGACCTGCTCGACGGGACAATCCATCAGAGCTACAACGGTTCAGACATCGAAACTGCCACATACGGAGAACGATGGGTCCACGCCGTCACCTCCACCTCCGGACAGGCGGTGAAGTACGGATCCGAACTGATTCACGCGGTCTATTCAGCCTCCTCGGGGGGCCACACAGAAAACAGTGAGACCGTGTGGGTCACCCCACTTCCGTACCTCCGAGGTGTGCCGGATCCAGCCGACGCAGTAGCGGGCAATCCTCACAATGCGTGGTCCAGGAGCTACACCGGATCTTCGCTCGGTGCCGCGCTCGGGATCGGAACCGTCACGCGAGTCGATGTGGGTTCTGGCGGCGGAGTTTCCGGCCGCCTCGACAAGGTCAAGCTGAAGTTCTTCACCGCCGGTGGAGTCGCCGAATTCACCGGGGTTCAGGTGAAGTCGAAACTCGGCCTGCAATCGACCAAGTTCAAGGTCAATGGAATCGGCGAGCCAGTGGGCAACACAACAACAGCGCGCGGCTCCCTGGAGACCGTGGACCTGTGGACCGGAAATCCAGATTCGATCATCGTGGGCGGCAAGGCATCTGACCCGGACGGCCCCATTCGAGTGATCATCGCTGACCAGGGACCTGAGGGAATCAGATTCCACGAAACCCGCGACGCCGACGGCAATTTCCTGACGACCTTCAAAACTTCCAAGGGCGACCACACGATCTGCGTGGCGCTGCTGGACAATCCGACCGGCGAAAGCGTCCAGCTCGGGTGCCGCAATGTCGTGGTGAAGTAACCCGATC
>JAUXGW010000250.1 GCA_030621865.1 Actinomycetes bacterium | reverse complement strand
CTGTTCACCAAGGCGGAGGGAATCGAACGCCTCTGGCAGGTTGCGGAGCCACTGTTGAAGTCCCCGCCTCCTGTGGAGCTGTATCAGCCGGGTACGTGGGGACCGGATTCCGTGCAGGATCTCGTCAAGCCGGCCACATGGCACCTGCCGGTGCCTCCCAGGAAACTGGAGACCTGACGCACCCGGTTCAGGACGCGCCGGCCGAAGAGGTGATCCATACTTGTCCGCGCTGGTGATCCATACTTGTCCGCGCGGGTGATCCATACTTGGATATGAGTCGTCCGGTCAGAGCCGGCGAACCAGGGGGACACCTGATGTCATTGGTCGAAACCGCACCTACCGCGATACATCGAGGCAAATCCGATCTGCCAATGGTGGACCTGGGGGAACTCGGGCTTCTCCAGCTCATGCAGGTGGATCTTGCCACCGGCGTCTGGGTGGTCCACCAGCGTTTCGAGCCGGGAGCGTTGATTCAGAAACACAAACACACCGGGCCCGTGTACGCCTTCACCGTCTCTGGTCGTTGGCATTACCTGGAGAGTCCGGAGCAGGTGAACACAGAAGGTTCGTATCTTCATGAGCCCGCGGGTTCGGTGCACACGCTCTGTGTTCCCGACGACGTCGACGGGCCCACAGATGTCTGGTTCACGATCTTCGGCGCCAATCTGAATCTCGACGAACAGGACAACGTCGAGATGGTGGTGGACGCGGCCTTCATCTACGACTTCTACAAGGCAATGTGCTCCGAACAGTTCGGCGTGGCGGATCCGCCCGTGATTGTCATCGAGTGAATGTGCGAGTGAATGCTGGATCCACCGGACGGCCCGCGTCTCCTGACACTCTTGTCGGGTGCAAAGGCTCGGTCCCCTGCGGCGCGTTGAGGCGGGCAAACCAGTTTCTGTAATCTGTTCCAGTGCCAGTTGGCTCACGATTCACTCAAGGGGGATTTCCACATGGCAATAGTCAGCGCCATCGACGCGTCATCTGAAGGACGTCGACGCTTTGAACTATCGAGTCCTGCAACGCTGGAAAAGGTGGGCGAGTTCGAATGTGCCACCGAGGCCGACGTCGCATCCATCGTCTCCCGGGCTCGGGATGCGCAGCCGGGCTGGGAAGCCATGGGTGTGGAACTCCGGGCCGAGTTCCTGAAGAGGGCGCTGGCAAACCTGGTCCGAAATCAGGACAAGTTCGTGGACGTCATAGTGGGAGAGTCGGGCAAACCACGGACCGAAGTGCTGATGATGGACATCTTCGCGGCTGCGGACTCGCTCTCTTTCCTGGCCAGGAAGTCCCCCAAGTGGCTGAAAACCGAGAAGCTCTCTACGCATGGCATCCTGAGGCTCACGAAACGAGTTGAGGTTCACTACCAGGCACTCGGAGTGATCGGAGTGATATCACCGTGGAATGGCCCTCTGATTCTTTCCCTCAATCCTGCGATTCAGGCCCTGATCGCTGGAAACACAGTGGTGGTCAAACCTTCCGAGGTGACTCCCTTCTCCGGAAAGCTCGCCGTGGATCTCTTCACGGAGATCGGTATCCCCGAGGGTGTCATCCAGGTCGCGATGGGCGACGGTCAGACTGGGGCTGCACTGGTGGATGGCGGCGTGGACAAGATCCACTTCACCGGCAGCGTTGCCACTGGGCGCAAGATCGCCGAGTCATGCGCGCGCCAGCTGATTCCGTGCACCCTTGAACTGGGTGGCAATGACGCCATGATCGTTTGTTCTGATGCGGATCTCGACACCGCCGCGGGTGGCGCCGTGACGGGATCAATGTTCAACACCGGTCAGTATTGCTGTGGGACCGAGCGTGTCTATGTGATGGAGGACATCGTTGATGGTTTCACCGACCGTGTCGTGGACCGGGTCAACGCCCTCAGGCAGGACACGAGCGGCGAGTTCGACGTTGGCCCGATGTTCTGGGACCGACAACTGGACAAGGTTGAGCAGCACGTCACTGACGCAGTCGCTTCGGGAGCCACGGTCCTGGCTGGTGGCCACAAGAACGACAAGCTTCCGGGGTTGTATTTCGAGCCGACTGTGCTCGGCGACGTGACGCCGGACATGGATGTGATGCAGGAGGAGACCTTCGGTCCGGTTCTTCCGATAGTTTCGGTGTCCAGCGTCGACGAGGCTGTGAAACTGGCAAACGACTCGCCGTATGGCCTCTCCGGAAGTGTCTGGACCGCAGATGATGAATCCGGTGTGCGGATTGCTTCGAGGATCCACACGGGAAGTGTGTCGGTGAACGACATGTCCGTCACCTATGGCATCCCCGAGGCCCCTTTCGGCGGCCGTGGCGACAGCGGCGTTGGTCAAGCCAATGGTGAAATCGGAGTGAAGAGCTTCTGCCACGCCCAACCGATCGTGATTGACCGATTCGGTGGCAAACAAACGGCTCAGCAATATCCCTATTCCCGCAGTGGCGAGAAGATGATGCAGCGCATCATTCGCGGACTCTGGGGCAAGGGAATGTCCAGGATCCGGTGATCTGATCGCCTGGGAGAAACCCTCCCGCGACATTTGACTCGTGGATCTGCGAAGGCTTGTCCGCGTGGATCTGAAAACCGGCGTCAAGTGCGGTTCGAGGGTTGTACGATGATCCCATGAGCCGTAAGAAGCGCGTAGAAGTCATCGAAGAAGTTCCAGTGCTCGATGAAGCCGGCGGAGTCCTGGATTCCGCTGCTGACTTGGCCGACGTGAGTGTCAAGAAGGGGGGACGCTTCATCAAGAAGCTGATCCTGCTCACGATCCTCGGGTTGATCGCGTACGCGATCTACAAGATGGTCACGGCGGACAATTCCCCGCCCCAGATTGATCTCGCAGCCAGTTATGGGTCAGACGCCGGTACCCCTCCGGCAGCCGATACTCCTCCAGCTGATGAGTCCACCGGCTCAACCACCTGATCACGGCCTTCCCGACATAGCGCCTCAGGCGACCTGTCGATGTCCAGAACCCGCAGCGCAAGCTGCGGGTTCTCGGTTTTTTGGGCCTTGCGTTGCGAGCCTTTGGCTTGATGTTCGCCGCGCTATGCGTCCGAGGATCCCTCTTCGGTCTCCGGTGCCGTTTCCCCTTCCGCACCAGTGTTCTGTGATGGTTTGTCATCACGCATCCAGACGGTTCGTTGTGGATACGGGATTTCGATGCCGGCTGCGTCCAGTGCTTCTTTGATGCGCCGGTTGAGTTCCCGCTGAACCGCGAATTGTGCGGCCGGCTGGGTCTTGATGGACATTCGCAGGGTGACTGCATCGGCATCCAGTGCCTGGACGCCGAGGACCCTGGGTTCCTCCAGAATCATCGTGGAATACTCGTCATCTTCGGCGAGTGTGTGGGCGGCGGCACTGAGAATGTCGGAGGCAGCGTCCACGTCGGCTCCATAGGCAATGCCGACATCCACGAGAGCCACAGCCCAGAGTTGGGACTTGTTGCCGACCCTCTGAACCTGACCGTTCGGAACGTGCCACACGGTGCCGTAGATGTCCCGCAATACGGTCGTACGAAGCGTCACTCGTTCCACGGTTCCCGTGGCCTCGCCGAGATCAACTATGTCACCAACACCGAATTGATCCTCAGACACCATGAAGATGCCGGCGATGAAGTCCTGGACCAGGGATTGAGCACCGAAACCCAGCGCAATGCCGGCGATTCC
>JAUXGW010000345.1 GCA_030621865.1 Actinomycetes bacterium | reverse complement strand
AACCTTCAGCCGCCCAATCCCGATTCCCAGGCGTTCCATGCCGGTCTGGGCTTCGCCGAGGTCGGGACCCAGTGGACCTACGGTGACACCGTTGAAGTGCAAATGCTCGAGTGCGCCCCCCAGCACTTGCTGGCGGCCGGCGGCGATCCGCAGGTCTGAGACCTCGGGACCATCACGGGGATGACGAGAACGCCTGCCTTCAGACCAACGGCACCGGAACTGACTGCCGCTGTCCTCGGAACCGAAATCGATGGTGACCCCGTGGAGATCCACGCGGCCCTGCGAAGCACGGCTCCCGTGGTGTGGAGTGAGGATCCACCGATCTGGGTCCTGAGCCGGCACGCGGACGTTGCAGCGGTCAACAAGGACACCGCAAGGTTCATCTCGGCGTCCGGAATCCTGCCGCTGGAGATCGGACTGGTCTACGACGAGCCTCCGAGCATGATGCACACAGATCCGCCGGAACACACACGACTGCGCAGGGCGGTGGCCGAAGGGTTCCGACCGAGCCGCATCCGCGAACTGGAGCCGGCGGTTCGCAAACATGTTGAAGATCTGATCGACCAACTTCCCGTGGACGCGCCCTTTGACGTGGTCGAAGACCTGGCGGCACCCCTGCCCCTCATGGTGATGTGCAACCTGCTTGGCCTGCCGTCGGATGATTGGCGGATTTTCTGGGAATGGTCCGACTCTGTTGTCCCGGGAGCGGGGGAGTTGAGTGAGGATGAGCGCGAGCGACTCCGGAGTGGACTCGAGAAGTTGCTCCGCGACCACATCCGGGGGCGCCGCCAACAACCATCAGCGGACATCGTGTCCGATCTCATGGCCGCGCCCGGAGATGGCGTGCCCCTGGATGACGATGAGGTCTACATCCTGCTCAACCAGTTGCTGGTGGCTGGAAACGAGACCACTCGAAACCTCCTCTCGGGAGGGCTGCTGGCGCTGGCACAACGCCCGCAACAGTGGGCCAGGGTGCGAGAGATGGTGACCTCGGGCGACTCGGATGCACTTTCGACGGTTGTGGAGGAGATGCTGCGGTTCACCACGCCCGTTGTCGGTTTCATGCGAACGGCTGCAACCGACACAGAAGTGGCCGGACAGGTGATCTTGGCAGGAGAACACGTGCTGATGCTCTGGGCATCCGCCAATCGCGATGAGGCGGAGTTCGGACCGAATGCGTCGGAGTTGGTTGTCGACCGCAGGCCCAACAATCACCTGGCGTTTGGTTATGGAGCCCACTTCTGCGTCGGCGCTGCACTTGCCCGGCTGGAGGCCAGGCTCGTGCTGATCGCGATGTCTGAACGCTTCGGGACGCTCGAAGTGGCTGGAGCTGTCAACAACAGTGCATCCACCGTGGTGGCGGGACTCAGCAGTGCGATGCTGAGCGGAGCCAGTGCAGCCCCGAGCGGAGCTTCGCCCGTTGGATCCCAGTAGCTGCGCCGCAGTTCTCCTCGCCGCCGGACCCGGGACCCGATTCGATGGACCCATTCCAAAGCTGCGGGCGGAGATCGGGGGCATCCCGGTGCTGGGTCTGAGTATCGACGCCGCATTGAAATCCGGCATCGGGCGCGTCTATGTGGTCACGGGTGCGGTGGCTGTTGGTGACCTGATCCCGGACGGCGTCACCGAAATTCCTGCTGATCGTTGGCAGGATGGTCAGGCGGCTTCCCTGCAAGCAGCCCTCAGTGAGATTTCGAACACCGACGTTTCCTCGGTCGTGGTGGGACTTGGTGATATGCCCCGTGTGTCCGCGGAGGCATGGCAGGCGGTGAGTCGCACCGAGGGCGAGCTGGTTGTATCGACCTATCACGGAAGGCGGCGCCCGCCCGTGAAGATCGCACGATCACTCTGGGCAGAGTTGCCGAAGGTTGGCGACGCAGTGGGGCGTTCGCTGTTCGGGTCCCGCGCCGCTTCGTTGGTCGAGGTTCCCGTGTCCGGCGACGACGGAGACATCGATGTGGTGGGGGACCTGCATCGCTGAGATGACCTGCATCGCCGGGATGAGGGGGATCCCGTCGACGGCATCTGCGATCCTTCGGCACCGGGACGCCGTGGGACCCAGCGGACCGGTTCGGCTTGATGTGTGAGCGAGTACCGTGATCGCGTGGACCTGAACAACTCATTCTCGGTGGACGCCCCGGTGGAGGAGACCTGGAGAATCCTGAATGACGTTCCGCTGATCGCCCCGTGCCTGCCGGGAGCCAAGCTGACCGAAGTGGACGGCGATGACTACAGCGGCATGGTGA
>JAUXGW010000162.1 GCA_030621865.1 Actinomycetes bacterium | reverse complement strand
AAGGCACTGGCTGCAAACATGGATCACGTGCTTGTGGTGCAGGCGATGGATGCCGGACTGAACGTGTCCCGTCTGGCCCGCGAACTGACCCAGGCCTGGCAAAGCGGAGCCCAACCCGTGGTGGTGTTGACCAAATCAGACCTCGTCGCAGCGGATGAAGCCGCCACCCAGAAGGCGCTCGCCGAACGCTACTCCCCGGGCGCACCCGTGACTTGTGTGTCAACCCGCCACGATGTCGAACTCGCCGAACTACCGGACCTGCTTCCCTCCGGATCCGTGTCGGCATTGCTCGGAGCTTCCGGGGTCGGCAAGTCGACCCTCGCGAATGCCATGGCGGGTTACCCGGTACAACTGACGGCCGAGGTTCGACCGGGAGATCGGCGGGGCCGGCACACCACCGCCGCAGGCCAGATGATTCCGCTAGGTGACGGAAGCTGGCTCATCGACACCCCGGGAATACGTGGTGTCGGCCTGTGGGCGTGTGATGACGGACTCGAACTCGCCTTCGCCGACCTGGCTCCCTTTGCCCAACAGTGCCGTTTCGTGGATTGCTCCCACATCAGCGAACCGGGCTGTGGACTCCTGGCGGCCGTGGCCGCCGGTCAGGTTGAGCCCGGCCGTCTGGATGTCTGGCACACCCTGGTGACCGAGGTGGAGAACCTCGAATCAGAGATGGAACAGAGGGAGCGGGACCTCAAACACCAGCGCGATCAGCGATCCCGGACCCGGGCGGCAAACCAGCGCGGCAAACCCCGCCGCTGATGCTCAGGACCGCTTGCCACCAAAGTTGGGGATCACCCCGCCTCTGAGATCACCTTCGCCGCCAGCAGGACCTCGGATCCATATTGTTCTCCGGGGGATTCCCCCATCCGTTCCAGTGGACCCGAGACCGACACAGCGGCGACCACCATGCCATCGCTTGTGTGTACCGGAGCAGAAACGCTGGCTACTCCCGGCTCGCGCTCCTGCACCGAGGCAGACCATCCCCCTTCACCGACATCGTCGATGAGCGCAGCGCCGGCCGAACCCTTGTCCATGGGCAACGCAGCGCCCACCGACACGATGGTTCGCAGGCCGTGTGGGGATTCGAGTGCGGCCACACAAACCCGCTCATCACCGTCCACCACGTACAGCTGCACCGACTCCTCGGTCTGATCCCTCAGGTTTTCCAGAGCCGGCCGGGCGCGTTCCGCCAGGGGAAATTGTTCCGTGGCGTGGCGTCCCAGAGCCAGGAGATGCAGTCCAAGGGCAAACCGGCCGTCGGGGGTCCGCCGCAAAAGGTCATGATCCACCAATGCCGACGCCAGTCGATGAGCGGTGGCGCGTGCAAGCCCGGTTCGTCCAACGAGTTCGTTGAGGGTCAGCTTCTCTGCGGCGACCGCGTTCAACACCTGAACCGACTTGTCGAGAACCCCGACTCCGCTTATGCTTGATCCCATTGCTTGGGAAGGTTATCTCAGATAGTGAGACAGCGCAATCTCCATG
Source organism: Actinomycetes bacterium (assembly GCA_030621865.1). Taxonomy (GTDB): domain Bacteria; phylum Actinomycetota; class Acidimicrobiia; order Acidimicrobiales; family Microtrichaceae; genus JAHRAZ01. Next base: position 4,247 of record JAUXGW010000162.1, on the reverse strand, counting down.
CAGCGCCACGAAGCAACCTCGAAGAAGCAACCTCAGCGAACCCCCGGCTTCCCGAGCAACGAAACTCAACACCGAAAGGCGACCGAATGACTGAGTCAACGGACACGCAGTCCGGCCAAGGCCCAAGAACCCAGGGCCCAAGAACACTGGCCCAGAAGATCTGGGATCTCCATGTGGTGCACTCTGCCGACGCCGAACCCGACCTGCTCTTCATTGACCTTCACCTGATCCACGAGGTCACCTCCCCGCAGGCGTTCGACGGACTACGCATCGCCGGCCGCGGCGTGCGCCGCCCGGACCTCACGCTGGCCACAGAGGACCACAACGTCCCTACCGAGAACATCGACCGGCCGATCGAGGACGAAGTCAGCCGCAAACAGATCGACACCCTGCGGGCGAATACAGCGGAAACGGGAATCACGAACTTGCCCATGGGTCACCCCAGTCAGGGCATAGTCCACGTCATCGGACCCGAACAGGGCCGCACGCTCCCGGGGATGACCATCGTGTGTGGTGACTCCCACACGGCCACCCACGGGGCCTTCGGAGCACTGGCGTTCGGTATCGGCACCAGCGAGGTCGAGCATGTCCTCGCCACCCAGACCCTTCATCAGATCAAGCCGAAAATGCTCTCCATCACCGTCGAAGGGGACCTACGGCCCGGAGTCACATCGAAGGACATCATCCTTGCGATCCTCGGAAAGATCGGTACGTCCGGCGGAATGGGTTACATCGCCGAATACCGTGGATCCGCCATCCGCGGGCTCTCGATGGAGGGCCGCATGACGGTCTGCAACATGTCGATCGAGGCAGGCGCAAAAGCCGGTCTGATCGCCCCTGATGACGTCACCTTCGACTACTTGGCGGGCCGTGAAAACGCTCCCTCCGGTGCCGACTGGGATGAAGCAGTGGCGCACTGGAAGGAACTGCACACCGACGAAGGGGCGCTCTTCGACAAGGAGGTCTTCATCGACGCCGCCACGATCGAGCCACACGTGAGCTGGGGAACCAACCCCGGTCAGGTGATGCCGATCGACGCTCTGATCCCCGGTCCTGATGATTTCCAAACCGACAGCGAGAAGGCAGCGGCCGTCAGAGCCCTGGACTACATGGGACTCACCGCCGGCACTCCCATCCGCGATGTGGCCGTTGACACTGTGTTCATCGGTTCTTGCACGAATTCCCGCATCGAGGATCTCAGGGCAGCAGCGGCCGTGGCACAAGGTGCGCTCGACAAGGGCATGAGCGTGGCCCCAGACATGCGAACGCTCGTGGTGCCCGGATCCTTCGCAGTGAAGAATCAGGCCGAGTCCGAAGGGCTGCACGACGTCCTCACCGAGGCCGGATTCGACTGGCGCGAACCGGGATGCTCGATGTGCCTGGCGATGAACCCGGACAAGTTGTCTGTGGGAGAACGCTGCGCGTCCACGTCGAACCGAAACTTCGAAGGTCGCCAGGGCCGCGGAGGCCGAACTCATCTGGTCTCTCCCGGCGTCGCCGCCGCAACCGCCATCAAAGGCCACTTCGCCACTCCGGAGGACATCTGAAATGGAACCAGTAATCACAGTTTCCGGAACCGTCGTTCCGCTGGATCGCAGCGACGTTGACACCGACCAGATAATCCCCTCCGATTGGCTCAAGCGGGTGGAGCGGACGGGATTCGAAAAGGGGCTCTTCGCCGAATGGCGCGATGACCCCGACTTCGTGATGAATCGAGAACAGCATCAGGGAGCCAACATCTTGGTGGCAGGAGAGAACTTCGGCACCGGCTCGAGTCGCGAACACGCTGTGTGGGCTCTTCAGCAGCACGGATTCGCAGCGGTGATCTCCCCCCGATTCGGCGACATCTTCCGCAACAACTCCACCAAGAACGGCCTGGTGCCCGTTGAGCTCTCCAATGACGCCGTCGCCTCCCTGATGGCGGCCGTGGTGGAAAACCCCGAGCTGCACGTGGTCATTGATGTTGAGCGACTGACAGTGGAAGCGCCGGAGATCGACTTTGAAGAGTCATTCCCCCTGGACCCAGCGATTCAGCACCGCTTCCTGAACGGTCTCGATGACATCGGAATCACCTTGGGCCACCACGAGAAGATCTCGGACCACGAAGAGAACCGTCCGGGCTGGATGCCCAGCGTCTAACGGCCCGACACGAAGTTGGCGATCATGTGGGCCCGGAGGTTGTATCCACCGTCGGTCAGATGAATCCGATCCACAGGCGTAATTGCGGATACCTGTCGGCGACAGTTGTTCCAGTCGTAGACGTGAAGGTTGCTGTAACGGGCATTGACGAACTGAACCTTGCATCCACGGTCGCCGAATGCCTTGTTCCAGTAGGGCTGGGATCCCACGGTCAGCGAGTCCCCGACAATGCCGACCGAACAGCTTCTGGCCGAGCCCGCCGGAGGAGGCGCTGTCTGACATGCGGCCAACATCGCAGTCACCGCCAACATCACGACTGGAGCCACCAGTCGCCGCCTGAGAACCATTCGAAATCCCCCTGAATTCGCCAACGGGGACCGTACCGCTCAGGAGTTGACCACGGCCACCGAGGTCACGCCGTCCACGGCGCGCAACTGGTCTGCAACTTCGGGAGGAATCTCGTTGTGGGCGGCCATCACCATCAGTGCTCGCTCGCCCTCCGGCGAGGCACCAACAGCCATGTCATCTATGTTCACCCCTGCCTCACCGAGGACAGTGCCCACCTTGCCGATCATTCCGGGGCGGTCGTCGTTGCGGATGATCACGAGAAAATCACTGGGTGGAACGTCGATCGCGTGATCGTCGATCGCCACCAGGCTCGGAGCCGAATTCAATCCGGTCAACGTTCCAGCGAGATGGTGACCGCCACCACGAATCGAAATCAGGTTCACGAAATCCCGAGTGGTCGTGGTGGACGTCGGCCTGATCTCGATGCCCTGCTCCTCGGCAACCTTCGGCGCATTCACGTAGCTCACCGGTTCCCCACCGCGGATGCCGGTGAAGAATCCCTTGAGGATCGAAAGGGTGAGGATGCGGGTATCCGACTCCGCGATCTGCCCCTGGTATTCGATGTCGATGCTGTCGGAGCATTCTCCGCAAAGTCCGGCGAAGATCTCTCCGAGACGTTCGCCGAGTGGCAGGTAGGGCCTCACTGTCTCAGAAGCTTCCGCAGCTTCCACGTTGACCGCATGCGGGACGAAATCACCGGCAAGAGCCAACTCGACCATGTCGGCGATCGTGTCACCAGCCTTGTCCTGGGCCTCCTCCGTGGAGGCGCCAAGGTGCGGGGTGACGACGATCTCGTCGACATCAAAGAGAGGCGATTCCGTGGTGGGCTCGGAATCGAACACGTCCAGCGCAGCACCGGCGATCGTGCCGTTGGCCACTGCGGCGGCCAAGTCGGCCTCGTTGACGATCCCGCCACGGGCAACATTGATGATCCGCAATGATGGCTTGGCCTTCGACAACAGTTCGCTGTTGATCAAACCAACCGTTTCGGGGGTCTTGGCCAGATGAAGGGTGATGAAGTCACTCCGGGCCATCAGATCATCCAGGCTGAGCATCTCCACGTTCAGCTGTCGGGCTCGCTCGGCACCGATGAACGGGTCGTATGCGACCAACTTCATGCCGAAGGCCATTGCCCGCTGCGCCACCAACTTGCCGATCCGGCCCAACCCGATGATTCCCAGGGTCTTGTCGCTCAACTCCACCCCGGTCCACTTGCTTCGCTCCCAGCGGCCGTCCTTGAGTGCTGCATGCGCCTGAGGCACGTTTCGTGCCTGACCGAGCAGCAGCGCCATCGTGTGCTCGGCAGCGGACAAAGTGTTGGACTGTGGTGCGTTGACCACCATCACCCCGCGCTCGGTGGCGGCGGAAGTGTCAACATTGTCGAGTCCGATTCCGGCACGACCAACAACCACGAGATCGCTTCCGGCGGACAGTACGTCAGCAGTCACCTGGGTGGAGGATCGAATGATCAGGGCGTGGGCGCCCGGGATTGCCGTGAGTAGTTCATCGGCGGACAAGCCGGTCCGGACATCGACCTCATGGCCGGCATCCCTCAGCTTCTGAAGTCCACTGTCGGCGATCTCCTCGGTGACCAGTACACGCATGGCCCCCATCGTGGCGCGTGGCGGAACAACTCACCAGTTGTAGATGCAGATCCGCTCCGCCGGTGCCGGTTCAGGAACTCTCGAGGACGGTAGGCCGAAATCCCAATACCCGTCCATAGAACCGCATCTCGCGCCCCAGGGCGTCGACAATGGTGG
>JAUXGW010000127.1 GCA_030621865.1 Actinomycetes bacterium | reverse complement strand
CAGGCGGGGGAACGCTGGAGCCGATCCTGGATACCGCTGCTGACTGCTCCGCGTGCTTCATGGGTGTCACCTTCCCACAGGCGTCTGACACTGTTTCGAGCCAACCGAATGATGGCGAGGTGAAGCAGCCTCGGTGCCCGCCCGTTGGTCAGCGGCACGGCACCCGGGGCACGCACAAACTGGCCAGCGCGTATCCAGCCCCGGGTTCCTCCCACTCAACACACGCGCCAACGCCGCCCGACGGTCAACAGTCAACACGGTCAACAGGCAATATCGTGAGTGCATGGCCCTCTCAGTAGGCATTCCCACCGAGATCAAAGACCACGAAAGCCGCGTTGCGATCACCCCCGATGGAGTCACCGATCTGGTCCGCCGGGGTGCGCGCGTGCTGATCCAGTCCGGAGCAGGTGTGGGTTCCGCGATCGAGGATCGCAGCTTCTCCAAGGCTGGGGCTCAGATCCTGTATTCCGCAGCGGAGGTCTGGGGCGAGGCCGAGCTTGTGTGCAAGGTCAAGGAACCGCAACCCAGCGAATTCGGGTACCTGCGAGAGGACCTGATTCTGTTCACCTATCTGCATCTTGCGGCTTATCCCACAGTGGCAGAGGAACTGGTGAGCCGGGGGACGACGAGCATCGCCTATGAAACCGTGCAGTTGCCGGACGGATCCCTTCCCCTTCTGCAACCGATGTCCGAGGTGGCCGGACGAATGGCCACCCAGATCGGGGCGCACTACCTCGAGGACACCTATGGCGGACGCGGAGTACTCATGGGCGGCGCCCCGGGAGTGCGCCCGGCACGCGTAGTTGTGCTGGGCGCGGGCAACGTCGGATGGAATGCAGCGTGGATCGCGGCCGGAATGCAGGCGGAGGTCTCCCTGATGGACAAGAATCCCGACAGGCTCCGTTGGGCGGACCAGATCCACATGGGTCGCATCACGACCCTCGCCAGCAATCTGGGGGCCGTCGAAAGAGCAGTGGCCGGCGCCGACCTGTTGATCGGAGCCGTGTTGGTCGCCGGTGAACAAGCACCCATGGTTGTCACCGAGGAGATGGTGACAACGATGAAGCCGGGATCCGTGATCGTTGACGTAGCTGTGGATCAGGGAGGATGCATCGAAACCACCAGGGAGACCACACATTCAGATCCCGTCTACAAGAAACACGGTGTGCTTCATTACGCGGTTCCGAACATACCGGGGGCGGTGCCCCACACCTCGACATATGCACTGTCGAACGCCACGCTGCCGTACTTGGTGCAGTTGGCCACCAAGGGACTTGGGGCATTCGAGGACGACGCTGTCCTGGCCGGCGGCCTCAACACCCGATCTGGTGCGGTGGTCCATCCGGCGGTCCGCGATGCCCTGAACGTCTGACCTCGCCGCCCGAGACACAGCAGCGCTGCTGGAGACACGGGGGACTGTTGGAGACCCCGGTCATTGATCTAACATGACTACTCATGGCGAGGGATGCAACAGCAAAATCCGAGACACAACAGAGCGCCATTTCCGGACAGGACACCTCCGATTCGGCCGGCTTGGTCCACGTCCCCACCGGTGAGTTGGCCGACGAACGGCCGGATGCCCGGATTTCCGATGTGGATGATTGGGGCAGATCGGAACAGATGCGGGCTCTGGCCCGACGCGTCTACGACCCAATCTACAGCCGGTGGTTCCGCGCCGAATGGGAAGGCCTCGAGAACATCCCCACCGATGGCGGAGCCCTTCTCGTGGCCAACCATGCCGCGGCGATACCGAGTGACGCTCCCGCGATCATGCATGGCATCGAGACCGAGCTGGAACGTCCCGTTTATGGACTCGCCGACAACCTCTTCCGCACAATGCCCCTGATCGGAACAATGTGGTCTCGACTTGGCGGCCTCCCGGCGCATCCTGACAACGCGTACCGGCTCCTCAGCGAACAGAACCAGCTGGTGCTGGTGTTTCCCGAGGGTTCCAAAGGGCCTGCCAAACCCTTTCACAAGCGCTATCAACTGGGCAGATTCGGCCGCGGTGGGTTCGTCGAAATCGCGATGCGGTCCGGAGTACCGGTGGTTCCCATAGCGGTGGTCGGTGCCGAGGAATCCATGCCCACGCTGTTTCAGATGAAGGGCCTCGCCAAGTCGCTCGGCCTTCCGTATGCCCCGGTGACCGCGAACATGCTGGCGCTGGGACCGCTCGGAATACTCGGCTACTTCCCGGCCAAGTTCAAGTTGAAGGTTCTTGAACCAGTCACCTTCGACGTTCCACCGGACCGCGAGCGTTACAGCCGTTTCAAGGTCATGGAATCTTCGGAAGCCATCCGCGAACAGATCCAGCAGGCACTCTACGAAATGCTCCGCAACAGAGAATCGGTCTGGTTCGGCTGATGGCAGGCAAGAAACCCCCTTCCGAAACTGCAGCCGATGCCGCAAGCAAATCCGCGGACGCCACCACGGACGCCACTCCTGCAGGAGCTGGAGCTCCCGCCGACGCCAAACCCGCAGCAGTCGGCAACCATCCGACGAAGCGTGTTCTCGTCACCGGATTGGGTTCCTTCTGGGGTGGACGCGTAGCCCAGGCCCTCGAGGCTGACCCTGCGGTCGAGGTGATCGTCGGCCTTGACACGATTGAGCCCTCGGTGGAGTTGGAGCGAACCGAATACGTCCGGGTGGATGCCAATTACTCCATTCTCGCCAGGATCGTGAAGGCCACCCAGGTGGACACGATCGTGCACAGCTTCCTGGTGGTGGATCCCACCCAGATGTCGGCCAAGGCGATGCACGAGATCAACGTCATCGGCACCATGAATCTCTTCGCCGCAGCATCCGCGCCGGGCTCCTCGGTTCGAAACGTATTGCTGAAGTCCTCCACTGCCGTTTACGGCTGCGCCCCGGAAGACCCCGTGTGGTTCACCGAAGACACACCCCGTTCGCGGGTCGCCCATCACTCGATCGAGAAGAATCTGGAGGCCGTGGAGGGATACGTTGGTGACTTCGCCGAGGACAATCCCCATGTGAACGTCACCACGATGCGGTTCTCGAACGTGATAGGCGATGAGATCGAAACTCCGCTCACCCGGGTGTTGAAGCTGCCAGTGGTTCCTTCGGTGCTGGGTTTCGATCCTCGCTTCCAGTTCGTCCATGAGGACGACGTGACTCGCGCAATTCTGTTTGCCCTTCACAATCGCCTCCCCGGCACCTACAACGTGGCCGGCGACGGCTTGCTCCCGTGGACCGAGGTCGCAGCCATCTGCGGCAAACGAACAGTGCCACTGCCGCCGTTCGGCACGGGTCTGATGGCACCTGCGCTTCGTGCCCTCGGCGTTGATCTGCCCGAGGAATACATCAGCTTGCTCAAGTACGGGCGCGGTGTGGACAACAGGAAGCTCAAGGACGCCGGCTTCCGCTACGAGTACACCTCTGCACAGGCCGTGCGGGCATTCATCGAACGCACGCGTCTGAAGGACATCATGGCGGGAGGCACGGAGTACCAGTACGAACGCGACGTGGAACAATTCTTCAGGCAGTCCCCCGCTGTTGTCCGCGATTCCGACGACTGATCTCCGCGAAAGATCGAATCAGCGGATCACACTGACGGCAAGATTTGCCACCCGGCGTTCGATGGATTCCCACATGTAGGACTGCTCGTACAGCTGCGACGCCGAATCGGCCAGCTCCTGGCGCAGTAGTGGATCGCCGAGCATCCGCAGGCAGGCATCGGCGAACGTCCGTGATCCGTCTGCAATCAGGCAATGAACGCCCCCTTCCACATCGATCCCCTCGCAGCCCACTGAGGTGGTGACCAGGGGGATGTGGTTGGCCATTGCCTCCACGACCTTCAGACGCGTCCCCGCGCCGACCCGAATGGGGACAATCGACACGTCGGCGCGGTCCAGCTCCACCTGGATGTCGTCAACCGCGCCCACAAGTTCAACACCCGGTTCGCCACCTACCCAGGCAACGCTCTCAGACCCTCGACCCACAATCCTGAACACAGTCTCCGGTTGGCGCTCCAATATGTGTGGCCATACCTCGCGGACGAACCACTCGATCGCCTCAGTGTTCGGCCCGTAATCCAGGGCACCAACAAACATGAGGGTTGGAGAATCGCCGCGAAGCTTGATCCGGTTCGAGTGAACGGACACCGGGGGCGCTGCCCCGTTTGGAATCGTCACGGCGTTGTCTGCTCCCGCTCGCTCCGCGTCCAGAGGTGAGCAGACCACCACCTTGTCGACCTGTTCCGCACACCTCCTCTGAATCGAGGTCCAGCGCTGCTCGTCGACCAGGTCGAGCGCTCGCGACATTCCCCAGCGGCCTGCCACCTTGGCCTTCTCCTGTGCAGCGGATCCCGGCGCGAATCGTGGAGGGACTCGGCGATACAACTTCATGGCGAGATTCTCCAGATTGTCGAAATCGACAATCGCCGGAGTTCCATCCAGGAGATCATGAAGCGGATACCAGGAATCGACGTGGCTGAACCAGACGAGGTCGGGCCTGGGGTTCCAGGACATGAGTTCCTCGCGCGCCGCTGACCAATCAAGGCTCAGGATCCTTCTGGGGGTCCCGGTCCTGGACCACAGGGGCATCCATTGCCTGGCGGGGACCGGCTCACCGGCCTCAACGGCAACCACTCGACCCAACCCGTCAATCGGGGGTTCTTCATCATGAGGATGGCCGGGGCGTGCCAGACACATGAGGTCAACTGTCCCGACCTGGGTCAGCCCGCTGATCATGTGTGTCAGTCGTTGCCGGTATCCGTCGACCGCGGGCCAGGGATAGAGTTCGGAGATCGCCAGAATCCTCACCCGATGACCGTACCGGAGCGACCACAAGTGACACACGTTCACCTCACCCGGGATCCCGATGATCCAACCGTTGCAGTCGTCACCCTTGATGACCCCAAACGAAGAAACGCCCTGTCGTTGTCCCTGTGTGACCAGATCAAGGGTGTGATGGGATCCCTTGAAACGGATGGCCAGACGGGTGCAGTTGTGATCACCGGTGCTCCTCCGGCGTTCTGCGCGGGTGCGGACCTCTCCCAACTCGGAGATTCGCGCCGAGATGGGCTTCTCGCGATATACGACGGCTTCCTTTCAGTGGCGAGATCTCCATTGCCGACGGTGGCAGCGGTGAACGGACCCGCGGTGGGCGCCGGAATGAACCTGGCCCTTGCATGTGATCTTCGCCTTGCCGGCCCCAAAGCGCGATACGACAGCCGATTCCTGGATCTCGGCATCCATCCGGGAGGCGGTCACACCTGGATGCTCAGGCGCATCGTCGGGCCACAGGCCGCGGCCGCAATGGTGCTCTTCGGAGAAGTCATCGACTCAGAGATGTCCGCCGACATCGGTCTGAGCTGGAATAGCTTCGACACCGATGAAGAACTCATGACCGCGGCCCGCAGCGTCGCCGGCCGCGCAGCTGGAATGCCCCGTGAACTCGCCAGGACGACCAAGGACACAATTCGTGAGGTCCACGATGTCGACTCGCACCTCGACGCCGTGGAGTTGGAACTGGTGAAACAACTCCATTCCATGGACCAGCCGGCATTCGCCGAGCGGCTTGCACAGCTGCAGTCAAAGATCACCCGGAAGTGACCTCCGCCCACTCAGTTGATCCACTGTTCGAGGAACGCCTCCCCGAGTTGCGCCCATTCCTCCGCGGTGATTGCGTAGCGGATGTGATCCTCCCAGACACCGTTGATCTGTAGGTACCTGAGAGCCATGCCCTCATCCCGCAGACCCAGCTTCTCCACCACGCGCTTGCTTGCCGTATTTCGCGGAACGATCGCTATCTGCACGCGATGCAGATGCAGATCCTCGAATGCAAACCTCAGCGTGGCGACGACGGATTCCGGTACGAGGCCCTGACCTGCGTAGCGCTCGTCCACCCAATATCCGATGTATGCGTTGTGGCGGGCCCCGCGCTGAATCGAGTTGAGGTTCACCTCGCCGACGAACTGTCCGTCACAGAAGACGCCAAACCCGAAACCAGTCCCCAACTGAATCTCCCTGAGTCGCATTGAGCATCGCGACTTGAAGGCCTGGCGGTCTTCCACCGTGTCGGGCATCCCGGGAGTCGGCATCGGCTCCCACTGAGTGAGCCAATCGGCGTTCCGGCGCCGGACCTCCCGCCAGCCAGCGAAGTCACTTTCGCGCAATGGGCGCAACACGATGCGCCGCCCCACAATCGATACAGGTTCGGTTGGCGGCGCCTTGACCCTGTTGGTTCTCCTGCGCAGCATCCTATGAAGACTGTTCTGCCACTTGGGAAAGAATCAAACCGTCGAGGATGTCGGCCTCGGACACAAGGCACTCGGCGAACCCGAATTGCCTCATCGTCGCGACCAGCACACACAGCCCGCCCACGATCACGTCTGCGCGACCCTCCGGCATTCCGGGATTGTGCAACCGCTCAGCGGCGCTCTCCGTGGCCAGGGTTCGAAAGATCTCTTCGACCGCTGCCTTCTCCAGCACGAAGTGGTGAATCCGGTCGCGGTCGTATTCGGCCACACCCTGTTCCACTGCCGCCACGGTTGACACCGTTCCGGCGAGTCCGACAAGTCGGGAGGCCATCGCCGCCGTGGGGATCTCCCGAACCATGTCATCGAGGTGGCCACGAACCTCGGCGAGGCAATTGGTCAGTTCCTCGGGAAGGGGCGGATCGTGTTCGATGTGCTTTTCGGTCATTCGGACGCAGCCCATCTGGATCGATGTGCCCCCCAGCATTGTCTCCGAGCCCACTGCGAACTCGGTCGACCCGCCACCTATGTCCATTACCAAAAAAGGTCCGTCAGCTGGATCGAGGTCAGCGGTGGCACCCACGAACGACAACTCGGCCTCCTGTTCACCCGAGAGGATTTCCGGTGCAACACCGACAATTCCTTCGACCCCGGCAACGAACACGTCTCGATTCGCACCATCCCTCACAGCAGAGGTGGCGACCAGTCTGACACCGGCGATCTCATGGGAATCCATCACGTCGCGGAATTCGCGCAGGACATCCAGTGTCCGTTCGATCGCGGCGGGATTCAGTTCTCCAGAAGCGTCAACCCCCTCACCCAACCGCGTGATCCGCATCCTGCGGTCGAGTGATTGTCCCGCGTTCCCGATCAGCAGTCGCGTTGAATTGGTGCCACAGTCGATGGCGGCGAACAGCTGATCCCCTCGATGGTTGGTCACGGATAATCCTCGATTCGGTCAGCGACCCACTGGCCGATCGGATCCTTGCCGCCCGCCAGGAAATAGGCATAGTGGGCATGAAGGCACTTGACGCCTC
>JAUXGW010000217.1 GCA_030621865.1 Actinomycetes bacterium | reverse complement strand
TGGGATCTGCCTGGCGGAGCGTTCGCCGAACCCAGGACTCTCGATGAGTTGTTCGCCAAGGGAAACAAGGCCGCGCGGATCGTTGATCGAAACGGCAGGTGGTCAGGCATCGAACAATCGGAGTTGGTCGATTCCCTGGCCGGGGATCTTGCCGAGGCGGGAGTTGAGCGCGGGACCCTCGTCGGGTGGCAGCTCACCAACAGCGTCGAATCCGTCATTGCCCTGCGCGCCGCCTGGGAGACCGGTGCGGTGGCAGTTCCTGTACATCACCGCTCCGGCGAACACGAAGTGGAACGTATCCGCAATGACCTGGGCATCGCGACCTGGCTCGTCCCTTCCGCCACGACACCGACGCTCGAAGTTCATCAGGGCGACACCTCGAGCCGGGTTCAACACAGAGCCCCACAGTCAATCTCACAGTCAAGGGGACCGGTGAGCGCAAAGGGGCCGCAGGACTCTGCCGCACCGCAGGACATGGCAGTGGTGCTGCACACGTCGGGTTCGAGCGGAAAACCCAAGGGCGTGATGCACACCCATCGCGCTCTCGCCTACAAGACGCTGCTGATGGCCGAGGTGCACGGCCTGGAGTCTTCAGATGCGGTGCTGATGCCCGCCCCGCTGGCACACATCTCCGGAATGCTCAACGGAGTTCTCCTGCCGGGGTCCGTGCCGTTCAAGACCGTCCTGATGGACAGGTGGGAACCGAACGCTGCGCTGGAACTGATCGAATCGGAGCGGGTGACCTTCATGGTTGGTCCACCAACTTTCTTCACCTCGATCGTCGCCGCCAGTGGATTCTCCAACGAGCGCGTCGAGTCCCTCAAGACGATCTCGGTTGGCGGAGCCGGGGTCGCACGAGAATTCGTGGAACGGATGGAACAGGAACTCGGGGCCACGGTGAAACGAAGTTACGGATCCACCGAAGCTCCTACCATCACATCTTCGAACTCGACCGACTCGCTGAAATCCAGAGCGGGTACAGAAGGGCGACCTCTCGGATCTGCCGAGATCATGCTGAGCGAGTCCGGCGAGCTCCTGGTGAGGGGACCCGAACTGTTTGCCGGATACATCGGGGCCACCGAGACTGCTCAGTGCACAGAACACAATGCCCTCGGTGACTGGTTTCGCACCGGCGACCTCGCGGACATCGATCGCGATGGCCGCCTCCGCATCACCGGCAGGCTGGAGGATGTGATCATCCGGGGCGGCGAAAACATCTCCGCTGCGGAAGTCGAGGGCAATCTTGCGGAATTCCCGGGGATTCAGGAGGCGGCGGCCGTTGGCGTGCCGGATGAGTATTTCGGTGAGATCGTCTGCGCCTTCGTCCAGACCGAACCGGGAATTGCGGATTCACAGGTCAGCGTCGCCGGGTTGCGAACATGGTTCCGCACCCGTGGAGTCAGCGGATTGCTGGCACCCGAACGGCTGGAGTTCGTGAGTGAGATGCCTCTTCTCGCTTCGGGAAAGATCGACAAGGGGATGCTCAGGCGTCGTCTCGGGTGACGTCACCCGCCATTACCTCAGTCAAGGCCGGAGAAACACTCCTGAGGGATCCCAACCCCGAAGCCGGGCCAGTTCCTGCGGTGTCGGCGCGGCCATTTCCGTGCAGTCAGGGGCGATTTCGAGTTCCCAGGCAAGCCTGTCTGCAACAGAGTCCTCCATGCCGGCAGCGATGGACACGGCAACGAAGCGACCGTCACGCCGCTCCAGAACACACAGATCCGTGGCGATGACACTCACGTTCAGGCCCGGCGATGTGATGTACGGAACCGCCTCGACGGTCCTGCGGTCCGTGAGTGTGGTGACCACGATCACGTCGTCAGCAGCGGTGGCGACATCATTGCCACCTCCGGATCCGACCAGGAAGACCTTGTCTCCGATGCGGGTGGAGTTGATGTTGCCTGCCGAATCGATCTGGGCGGCACCGAGACAGGCAAGACAGGTTGTACCCGGTCCCGGCACGAGCCTTCCCAGCACTTCCTGGGCGTCGCCGATCATCTCCGAGCTGGGGAACGCCCGATGGTTGAAGACGTAGGGATCGCTCGGAGTTGGTTCATAACCAAGGAGTCCGAGCTCCGCCGTCAGCTCAACCCGGCATCCCTGCTGGCGTGCAAGTTCCACTCCAAGCCAGGTGGCAAGGTTCGCCACCCCGGCACCCGCGAGCACCACATCAGCATCTGTTTCGGAAATCCGCATCGCAAGGGCCCGTGCGCCGTTCACGGCTGCGGCCTCCCAACTGTTGGCCGGGGCGGCCAGGTCGGGGGGATTCTCGGCTGCATCGGCTCGCCAGGACTCCCGATCAGCGCGATCCCGGAGGTAATCCAGACGGGACGGACCGAGAAGGTCGAGATATTCGGCCTGGGTTTCCGGCGACAGAACCCAGCGGTCGATCCAGTCAGCCAACTCCACATCCGATCCGTGCGTTGCGGTGCGGGCCTGGTTCCAGAACTCGAGATCCTCCGCATATGGCTGGGCCGCCGTGTAGGTGCCGAACAGCCCACCGGGATGTGCTCCCATTGGTATCTCGCAAACCGCGAGGACCTGATGCGACGGAACCTTCACGAGGTGCGCATAGGGGGTGATGTCGTCCACCACGATCTCGGCACTCGCAACCACTCCCCTCCTTGCCGCCAAGGCTCCCCATACGCCTTCCAGCATCGGCGGATGAAACGCAAGGTTGCCCGCGTGGTCTGCAACCGCTGCATGGACCAGCGCTATGTCCGGTGCGAAGGCTTCGAGCAACCCGATCTCACCAAAGGGTGACTCGATCTCGGCGTAACCGCTGTTTTCGGCCATGGATGAACCCTTCAACGAGTTCGTTGTGACCGCCGGCAAACCCCGGGCAGCAGCCTCCATTCGCTGGGTGAAAGCCAGGAAGGACCAATGTTCCACCTCGACTGCCCCCGAGAGATAGGCCGCAGAGAACCTGGGATTGGGCGTGAAGTTCGGGAACACGTCGCCCGAGTATCCCGTGATCACCTTGCGAACGAGGCCCCGATGTTCTCCGAAGGGAAAAAAGATCGCTCCCAGGCTGGAAAGTGACAGCATCACCAGCGTCCACTCGGGATCCCTGCCCCACCAAGCTCTGACCAGAGCACGAGCCAGGGCGGACCAGCGGGTGTGAGAACACATGAGGTGCACGGCGTCACCTGCACGCACGTGTTCAACCGCCTGACTGAGGCTCGTCACTTTGCTCAGCGACTCATCAGAGGTCACAGACGCGTCTGGTGATGCAGACGCGTCTGATGAAACAGACCGGTCTGGCGAATCGTTCTGCGCGTTGGTCCCCCCGTTGGGCATCGCGGCGACATTACCCTTCATTACATGAGCACTGCCTCCCAACCCAGTCCAAGCACCCGAGTCGAGGGTCCAAACCCGTGGCTATTCCTTGTCATCCTCGGAGGACTCCTCACCGCACTCGGTGTGTGGCTTCTCTTCAGCTACGACGCTGCAATGGCAACAGTCGCCATTCTGCTGTCGATCGGCCTGTTGCTGAACGGCCTGAGTGAGCTCGTCATGGCCAACGAGCGCCCCAGTCCGTGGCTCGGCTACGTGCTCGGTGCCCTCTTCCTGATCGGTGGCGTAGTGGTACTGGCCCAGCCGGGTGACAGCCTCCGGGTACTGGCAATCGTCATCGGCGCCGTACTCATTACCGCCGGCGTGTTCCAGATTGCCTTGGCTGTTCTGGACAAAGACGACATGGACCACTGGGGATGGATGTTGTTCTTCGGATTCGTGACCGTGGCAATCGGAGTGATGGCAATCGTGTGGCCGACGGTCACGATCAGGATTCTGAGCCTCATCCTGGCGATCCGGTTCCTGATCGTGGGAATCGGCGCCATGATGCTCGGCAACGACTTCCGCAAGGCCCGCTGAGACCGACTCGCGGTCGGCCATCCAGGCTCGCTGTGATCCACTTCGGGCCGCCATCGCGGTGACTGCCGACCTCTTCAACAGAAACCAGCCGACCCCTTGGAATCCACCGACGCCAACAGCGAACTCGGAGCAGGTCTGTTTCGCCTCGAGGACGGCCAGTTGATCCTGCGGGGAGGGCGATCCACGGTGTCCGGACTCATCCACTTCCCGCTCCAGGACGTCTGTCCGTACACCGGAGCCAATGGTGTGGAACCGGTCGATCTCCCGAGCACCGGCAC
>JAUXGW010000166.1 GCA_030621865.1 Actinomycetes bacterium | reverse complement strand
AGCAGGGCTGAGGAATACCAGTCACAACCGGGCACCGATGTAGTCGAGTCCGAGCCGCACGGGAACCGAAGATTGAAGCGCCTCGCCCGTAAGGTTGGAGGCAGGGCAGCCCTCACCTCCATTGCTGCCGGGATGGCCGTGGCCGCCGGAACCTGGGCCAATCGAACCATGGCCAGCAAGCTCTTCAACAAGCGGATCCTGCCCGACTGGGGAACCGGTGTGATCCCGAGCCTGGCGGCGATCGCCGGATGGGACTTCATCTACTACTGGAATCACAGGGTGATGCACGAGACCCGCTTCCTCTGGGCCGTTCACGTGGTTCATCACTCGAGCGAGCACTACAACCTCTCCACTGCACTTCGACAGCCAGTTGCCGAGTCCCTCGGATTGTTCGTACCCTACGGTCTCCTTTCGCTACTGGGCCTTGACCCCACGGTCATCGAGCGGGCGCGAGGAGTGAACCTCATCTATCAGTACTGGATTCACACCGAGTTGATCAGATCCATCGGTCCGGCCGAGGCAGTTCTCAACACGGCGTCGCACCACCGCGTTCACCACGGGTCCAACCGGCAGTACCTCGACCGCAACCACGGCAGCATCCTGATCATCTGGGACAAACTCTTCGGAACTTTCGAGCCCGAAAACGAACCCGTGGTCTACGGGCTCACCAAGAACATCGACACCTTCAACCCGGTTGTCGTGGCGACACACGAATATGTCGACATTGCCCATGATGTGGTGGAGTCGGACAATTGGAAGGACCGTCTGAGCCACGTGTTCCGCGATCCGGGCTGGGGACGCTCCGTGGCAACCGAGGTGACCGCGGCCTGACCGCAGTCGTCACGGAGGCGCATCCCAAAACCGCCATTGGAGACAATGGGGCCGCAGTGTTGCTGTCCGGATTGAAGAAGCCGGAACAACCTCACGTCGCGTCGGCGCACCGCGAGGCATCGACCGCGGGCAATACTTGACAGTCGTGGAAGGCCAAGCGGTTCTCGCCATCGCAGCGATACTTTTCATCGGTACCGCCGCACAGTGGCTCGGTTGGCGCCTGCGAGTGCCCGCCATCGTGTTCCTTCTGGCAGCAGGACTACTTGTTGGTCCCATCACCGGGGCGCTGGACCCGGACGAGATGCTCGGCGACCTCATGTTCCCGATCGTCTCACTGGCGGTGGCCGTGATTCTCTTCGAGGGCGCACTGGGCCTCGGGGTGAAGGGGATCCGCGATGCCGGTTCCACAGTCTGGAGCCTTCTGACCATCGGAGTGACAGTGACCCTGGTGGCGACCGCCGCGTTCGCCTCGGTGATCTTCGGGATCGACTACAAGCTCTCCCTTGTTCTCGGCGCAGTGCTGGTGGTCACCGGACCCACCGTGATCGGTCCATTGGTTCGTTCGATCGGACTACGCGGGAAAGTCGGCCGCATCCTTGAAGCCGAGGGAACACTCGTGGATCCCCTGGGGGCGATCATTGCGGTTCTGTTCTTCGAGGCGTTCTTCGAACCGGAATCCAGCGGCTCGTGGGTCGTCGACCTGATCGTGATTGCGGGCGTCGGAGTCACCGCCGGTGTTCTGGGCGCGGCCCTGATTGCGTGGACGTTCAGTCGTTATCTCGTTCCCGATCACCTGCACAACGTGACCACATTGTCGGTGGTGACGATCGTCTTCGCCCTGGTGGAGCAGGTGCGCCCCGAGGCGGGCCTCGTTGCGGTCACCGTGATGGGCGTGGCACTTGCAGCACAGAACCGGGTTTCGGTTCAACACATACTCGAGTTCAACGAGACGCTCAGAACCATCTTCATCTCCGGACTGTTCGTGTTGCTGGGGGCGAGAATCGCTCCCGAGACACTCAGCAGCCTCGGCTGGAAGAACGCCGCTTTCCTGGCGGTGATGGTGCTCCTGGTTCGCCCGGTGTCGGTGCTGCTCTCGACCATCGGCTCAGGTCTGACCCGGTCGGAGAAGGGATTCATCGCGGCCACCGCTCCAAGGGGAATCGTGGCAGCGGCGGTGGCATCGGTCTTCTCCATCCGATTGTCGGAAATCGAAGTCGAAAACGCCCAGATCCTCGTGGCAGCAACCTTCACGATCATCGCGGGCACGGTGGTCCTTTCCGGGTTCGGGGCCAGGCCTCTGGCCAACCGGCTGGGTTTGATCGATCCCGACCAGATGCGCACGGTGATCCTCGGATCCAACAGATTGGCGCGGGAGCTGGCCAAGAGGCTTGCCGAACAAGGCGCCCTCGTAACCCTGATCGGAATGGATTGGAAGAACCTGACGAGTGCGCGCATGGAGGGCCTGACGACCCACTGGGGATCAGTACTCAACGAGGACACCTGGACCGCAGCTCATCTGCAAGAGGCCCAGATCTTCCTGGCGATGAGCTCACAGGATGAGGTGAACGCACTGGCCACCAGGCACGCGGCGGAAGAGATCGGCCGACGCAACGTGTTCCAACTCGTACCCCACGGCAAGGGATCCGGCCCGTGGCGGCCGGGTTCCGCCCAGACGTACGGGAGAACGCTGTTCACCGCCAACGCGAACATCGACACGATCGAGGCGAACCTGGAATCCGGCTGGGAGGTCGCTGCCACAAAACTCACGGACTCATTCAAGGCCAGGGACTACTTCAAGGCGCATCCGGAAGCGGTGCCGCTGGCGAAGATTCACGACCACCGTGTACATATCCGCGAAGCGAGCCGGCGACTGATGCTTCGGCCCGGAGACACGGTGATTGCGCTTCGTCCGGATCCCGACGCACCTGCGGGCTAGAGCACCCAGACTCCGTCATCCTTGCGGCGTTTCCAGCCGCCAGCGGCTGAGGTGCCGCCATCCACGTGAATGGTGGTTCCGGTCACGAACCGGCTCATGTCGGATGCCAGAAACAGCACCGCAGAGGCCACATCGGCCGGAGTACCTTCCTGTGGCCAGGGAGTCATCGACCACAGGTCGGCACCTGACATCGCTCCCGCGGCATCGGCCAGGCCGGCGTCACCCGGAGTGGGAATCATGTCCGGCGCCACCGCGTTCACCCGGATGCGGCGCTCCGCCCACTCCAGAGCGAGGGTCTTGGTCAGATTTTCCACGGCTGCCTTCATGGCTGAATAGATGCCGAATCCGGGACCGGCCCGGTGGGCCTCAACGGAGGTGATGTTCACCACAGAACCACCTGATTCCATCAATTCGAGGGCGGACCTGCTCACGTCCAGCACCTGCGTGAAGTTCTCGGCGATGAGGGCGGCCGTGCCGCGATCGTTCACGTCCTCGACAGCCGCGAAGAATCCCCCACCGGCATTGTTCACCACCACATCCAGCCCACCCCACGCAGAGCCAACGTCGTCCAGCATTCCCACCACCGCTGCACCGTCACGAACGTCAAGGTCATGTGACAACACCTCGGTGCTCTTGCCAAGATCGGCGGCCACGGCCTGCAGTTCCTGCGCCTTGCGATCACAGAGGACGACGAGACAACCACTTGCGGCCAGCGCCCGCGCCGTGGCTTCACCGATTCCCTGCGCCGCTCCAGTGACCAACGCCCGCTTGCCCGCCATGTCGAATTCGGGTGGTGTAAGCACGGCGGAACCGTATCGCGACAAGACCATTCTCTGTGCTTGGATACGATCGGGGCGATGCTGAGCGAAGTGGTGGCGGAAACCGCCAGGAGATTCGGTGACAAGCCCCTGATGTCCACCGGTTCTGCAGAGTTGACCCACACTGAGCTTCTCGAACGGTCCGAAGTGGTGGCCCGTCAACTTGCCAACCTCGGCGTGGGAGTCGGTTCAGCGGTGGCGTTGAGAATGCCATCGGGCATCGAGTGGGCGGTGGCCGCAGTCGCCGCGGACCGCGTCGGTGCGCTCTTCGCCGGCATCAGCCCTGTTGCCAGTGCCGCAGAACGCGCCGCCATGACCGAGGTGATCAGGCCGGATCTGATCCTTGACGGGCCGGCAGATCCCCGGAGCAGTGTCGCTGAGCAGAACGACGGTCCGGGGATCACCACCTCACCATCAGAATCCCCTCCACAAATGCGGCCCCATCGCGAACTGGCCACACTCGGCAAATCAGGATTGTTCCACCAGGGCGGTCCGCATGCGGGGAACCCTGTTGGGCAAACTGATGTCCCGCCTCACGACCGGGGACCGCAGCGTCCGTTTGCCGCCTGTTTCACCTCGGGCACCACCGGATCACCGAAGGCAGCGTTGTTCCTGGAACGCCAGGCACAAGCCGTCCGTGACATCGACCTTGGTGCAACCGCCGAAGAGATCTGGGGTGGTGGCTCGGCGATGATCTCGTCCACCCAGTTCGCCCACGTGGGGTTCGTGCTCAAGTTCGGTTGGTACCTCAGAGTGGGCGTCACTCTTCATGTGATGGACAGGTGGAAGGCTGATACCGCAATCGAGTTGCTGAGCAAACATCACATGCCCGCCCTCGGCGTGGTCGCCCCACAACTTGCGCTGATTCTTCGCTCGCCGCACCTCGACCCCGCTGCCTTGTCGTCGCTGAAGTTGGTCATCGCCGGTGGCGCTCACTCCCCAGCCTCGCTGATCTCCGAAGCGTGCGACCGCTTGGGTGTGACCTACTCAGTGCGCTGGAGCTCCACCGAGTCGGGTGGAGTGGGTCTGGCCCGGGACACCGAACCCGGCACCGAGATCGTTGAGGGGATCGGCAAACCCCGACCCGGTGTTGAGGCCAGAATCGCCAACGGGCTGGGTGAGGAAATGTCGCCCGGTGAAGAAGGGGAACTGCAGATCCGGTCCGCCGCCATGATGTCGGAATATGTCGGTGATCCCGAAGCCACCGCCGCCGCGTTCACCCCGGATGGGTGGCTTCGCACGGGAGATCTGGCGATTGTGAATCCACGAGGCGATCACGTGTTGCGGGGACGGACAGGGGACATGTACATCCGGGGCGGCTACAACATCCATCCCACTGAAGTGGAAGCCGTGCTCAGCGAACACCCAGCCGTGCGATCTGTCGCAGTCACACCCCGTCCTGACGATGTGATGGGAGAGATCGGATTGGCCGCTGTGGTTGTGGAGTCCATGGCTGATCGACCCACCCTCGAGAATCTCAGGGATTTTGCCGCCGGCACCTTGCCCCGCCACAAGTTGCCGGAGCAGATCAGGTACATCGACAATCTCCCGCTCACGAGCGCTCAGAAGTTGGACCGGCGCGCACTCAAGAATCTCGACTGAGCCTGACGGACGTGGTCTCCGCTTGGATGACTTCCGCCTTCGATGACTTCCGCAGAGTGGACGCGATCAAGGGCAGAACGTCCTGGATTATTGAATGATTTCGACTTTCTCTCAGAACCTGCATATGATTCCGGACGGAAGGATCAAATCGAAAACAGCCTGATCTGCAGAGTCAGGCAATTCGTCTGCAGTGTCAGGTAGATCAGGGTCGGGGAAGGCTCTTGGGGGAGGGAAGGAAATGGCACGTCGGAGTGCGCTGCCGAAGAGAACAGCGAGTCTCGCTCTGTTCGTTGGCGCGCTGGCACTCTCCGCATATTCAACTCCCGCATCGGCGCAAGAGGGATCCCCTCCGGGCGGCCCTGGCGAGATCGTCAGAGGCGGTGCCAATGCCTGGGCCAGTTCCGTCACGATCGAGTTGT
>JAUXGW010000403.1 GCA_030621865.1 Actinomycetes bacterium | reverse complement strand
TCGAGCCTTCGATCGCCGGCCGCAGGTAGTTCTCCTTCAGCTCGTCGCTGCCGAATCGGTTCAGGGCGGGAGTCGCCATGTCTGTTTGGACACCGATCGCCATCGCCACACCGAGACTGTCACTCCTGCCGAGTTCCTCGGCCAGGATCATCGTGTAGACGGCGTCGGCATCCCCACCACCCCATCTGGATTCATATGTCAGGCCCAACAGACCGAGGTCGCCCATCTTCGAAAAGAGGTCGTGGGCAGGAAAGGTGCCCGCGGCTTCCCATTCGTCGGCGTGTGGATTGATCTCGTTGGACACGAAGTCCCGTACGGTCCTTCTGAACATCTCGTGATCATCGGTGAACTGCATTGCTCGCCCCCTTGGCGCCGAATCGTCCACCGTATCGTTAGTTCATGCATCCCCACTTCGGTGATTCACCGGGGCGCGTCAAAGACCTCTTCGGCGGTGCTCTGCGGGTCCGAAGGGAATCTCGGTGCTCCCACGACACACACGTCGGCCACCTCAGTGGCCACCTCCAGATCAAGGGATGCCGCCGGTCGATCGAGGAGCAGTTTCTGACCCAGAGCTTGCGCGACCTGTGAGATCGCCGACAGTTTCGAACGGCGGATGGAACAGCTTGCCAACCCGTCGACAATCTCCGGATCCACCCAGACCGCCTCGAATGGATGCGACTCGAGAAGTGACAGAGAAGCTGCGCCGGCACCGAATCTTCCCACCGCCGACCTGATGCCTGAGCTGCCAAGATCGAGAATCCCCTGACGCAACTCGTTCCGTTCAAAAGCCGTCTCATCGACAACCAGCACCAGGTTCTTCGTGACATCGGAATCCAGGTCGAGAGATGACACCGCTGACCCGTGGTCTGCCACCAGGGCCACACCGGGAACCCGAATCAAGGTGTTCAGCGATGCCACCCGGGGAGAACGAGCCTTTCCAAGGAGCCGGAACAGGCTCCATTTGAAGAGACTGAGCTCCTTGCCCGAGTCGAACGCCACCGACCCAGGTGACTTGTCGGGAAAGGATCGCGTCAGCCCCTTGGGGGCCTGACCCCAACTGGGCCGATGGAAGTGCCCGGTCACGACGGATCGCGACGATTGCACAACCGGATGGGTTTCCAGTCTCAACAGGTCCCGGCGGATGCCCTCGGTGAGCAATTCGGATGCATGGGCCAGACGGGCTGCCCGCTGATCCAGTTGAACTCCGTATCGGACCACCGCGTTGCGTCCGTCCTTCTTCGCCGAATACAGGGCGTCATCAGCTCGGGCGACCAGATCGGAAGCTGACTCACCGCTGCGATAGATGGCTATGCCCACACTCACCGTCATGTGCAGGCTGCGACCAGCAAATGAGACAGATTCACGGAAGCTGTCCACGATTCGATCCGCCACTTCCGCCGCCAACTCTTCGATCGGCGGGGCGGCGCTGAGCATCACCACAAACTCATCACCACCGAGTCGAATCACCAGATCCGAGCTGCGCACCGCCTTTCGGAGTCTCGATGCAGTTTCCCTCAACACAGCGTCACCCGCAGCATGGCCGTGATTGTCATTGACTGCCTTGAACCGATTCAGATCGATGTAGAGAGCGGCAACCGACTGTCCCCTGCT
>JAUXGW010000287.1 GCA_030621865.1 Actinomycetes bacterium | reverse complement strand
GCTTTCGCGGGCAGGCGTCGGTGGAACGAGATGATCACGATCGACGACTCCCCCTGGGGTGAACACCCGGCGGGATTCGGTCAGACCGAACTGATGGGCATGCTCACCTTCAATGCACTCGGCGTGGATACCGAGGGAGGCACCGGTCGAGCTGCTCCGCTGGCACGGGTACGTCTTCTGGATCCGGAGGGCAACGAGGTTCCCCCCGGGGAAACGGGCGAAATCTGTGCGGCCGGGCCCCAGGTCATGGCCGGATACCACAACAATCCCGAGGAAACCTCCAGGCGGCAGGCACACGGCTGGCATCACACCAACGACCTCGGCCGTCGGGCGCCCGATGGCTCCCTGGCCTTCGTGGGACCCAAGGGAAGGTTGATCAAATCAGCCGCTGAGAACATCTATCCGGCGGAGGTCGAAGCCGCTGTCAACAGCCACGATTCGGTGCGCGAGTCTGCGGTGATCGGAGTTCCCGATCCGGTCTGGGATCAATCCGTGGTCGCGATTGTGGTGCTCAACGACGATGCCACCGCAACCGAAGAAGATCTGATTGCCCATGTCCGCGAGCACATCGCGTCATACAAGAAGCCTCGATCCGTGATCTTTCGCGGCGATCCACTCCCGAGGCTCGGATGGCCGATCGACTATGACACGCTGGACGGCGAATACGGCGGGGGCGGTTACCCCGGAACCGGCTGAGCCGGCCGGTATCTCCCATGCCGGGTATGACGGCGAAACCGGAGTGACGGTGCAAACGGTGCGGCAGAAGCGCTCAGGACCCGATTCGTACCGGATCGCTGATCTCGGGCTGCTCACCCGTGAACACAATTTCCCTCAGCGTGAAGCGCCAACGGCCGGAATCATCCTTGCTGTAGCGATCGTGATAACGGCCGGAGTTGGGCACATTGCCGTCACGGTCAATGAAGGCGAAGTCACACCACCCGAGCGCTGAAAGGCCGGAGGGATCGACTTCGATCAGGTGGCTGGCAATGAAGTGTTTGCCTCGCAATTCGGGGGGCTGAGCGGCTTCGATGAAGGCGCGCACTCCACGAGCTCCCTCGTGGGTCATGCCCATGACATGCATTCGGGCTTCAGGGGTGAACAGTGCCTCGAACTCGTCGAACATCCCCTCATCGACCGACATGCAGTAACGCTCAGCGAGCTTGCGGATCTCCAACTCGTCCATGCCTCAAACCTAGATTCTCCGATGACGGACCGAGGCTCATTTCGGGTAGTTTCCGGACATGCCGGATTCCGGAGAAGACACGCCGACACTCCCACCCGAAGCACCCTGTTCGAAGCACACGGCGAATCATGATCTCCGACCTTCCTGATCCAAGGGTGCCCGCCAAGGTCCGCCCGGCGGAGACGTCGGATCGCAAGGCCCTGGAACACACCCTTGGACATGCCTTTGCCGATGATCCCGTCTGGATGTGGCTGCTTGGCGGGAGGCGCATCGACCCGGCGAAGTCCGGCAAGGTCCTGGCTGCGTTCGTCATGCCTCATGTGAAGGATGGAGTCTCCACAATCACGGCCAATCACCACTCAGCTGCCGTCTGGGCACCGCCAAAGCGGTTTCTGGTCTCGCCCAGGCAGATGATGCCGTACGCCTACGGTGCCGTCAGGGGACTCGGATTCAGAGGCCTGACCAGATTGGGTCCATTGTCCGAACTCGACAAGGAACATCCGTCAGAACCGCATTACTACCTTGCTCTGCTGGGTACCCATCCACATCACCAGGGACGCGGGTTGGGGGGCGCCGCGATGGAGCCGACCAAGGCACTCGCCGATGAACAGGGCGTCGGCTGCTACCTGGAGTCATCCAAGGAAGAAAATGTCCCCCTCTACGAACGGCACGGCTTCGAGGTGACCGGCGTGTTCGACATCGACAAAGGCAACGGTCCCCGCCTCTGGAAGATGTGGCGCGATCCCCAGCCACCGCTCTCCCCAACCCGCTTCCCCTGATCAACCTGAGTCCCAAGGTGTGTAGACGACCTGCAGGATGTGAACGACCCGCAGGGTATGCCGGAGCTACTCAGGGTGTGTAAGCCAGGTTCTCGATCAACTGACGACCCAGCGCGTCGTCTCCGGTGACCGTGATGCGGTCGCCGATCAACGGTCCACCCTCGAGGCGTCCGCCACACAGGCGCAGAAACAGGTGGGAATCCATGGTGACGGTGAATGTCGGTTCGCCCGCCAAGCTCTCCACCGATTGGGCCCGACCGTCGACAACCTCGATCAGCAGTGTTTGTGGAACGGTGCCTGTCAGCTCCACAGCCAGCCTGGTTCCGCTGGGAAGCCCGGCCAGCTTGCCGGCCACGAAGGGCAGGACACTTGCTGGTTCCTCGAGTGCGAACGCGAGTTGCTCCGGGTCATCACGAAGGGGCAATCCGAGGGCGTCGCGCATGTCGTTCTCGTGCAGGAACAAGTCGAACAGGCGAATTCTCATGAACCGCCCCGTGCTGTCCTTTCCAGCCGGCGTGATGGTGAGGGTTTCGAAGTCCTCCTGCGTCTGGTCATTCAGCGCGTCGACACGAGCGGCCCTCACATCGTCCCACCGGCTGCGCATCTGGTCTCCGGACCAATCGCGCATGGACTCAACCCAGGTTTCGACCAATTGCCCGAAGTCGTTCCTGACGTGATCCAGCGAAGACACGTCGATTTCAACCGTGGGAGTTTCCTCCCCCAACAACATGCGCTCGACGCCGATCATGTGAGTGAACTGATCCCTCACGGTCCATCCCGGAAGGCAGGTGTCGAGTTCCCACTGAGCTTCGTCCACGTCTGCAGCCAGAGTGGCCGCAGCGTCGTACTGCTTCTTCAGGAGGTTCACCGCGCGGTCACGTTCAACAAAGGTCGCCATTGCCGAATGTCTAGATCACAGATGCTCCGTCGCGCACGCGGGCCCGCAATATGTCCGCCAACCGATCCCGGTGATCCGCGGCGGATCCAAAGGAAACGCGGTCCTGCTGGACCCGTTTCAGGTACAGGTGCAGATCACAT
>JAUXGW010000252.1 GCA_030621865.1 Actinomycetes bacterium | reverse complement strand
AGACGTTTGCCACTGTTCCCAGCTGCACGGCACAGGACGTGGAAGAAGCCTTCCGCGTCGCCCGGGAGGCGCAGCCGGCTTGGGCAGCTCGTTCGTTCGGTCAGCGCGCTCAGGTGCTGCGCCGCCTGGCCAATCTGGTTCTGGACCGCCAGGACGAGATCCTCGACATCATGCAGATCGAGACAGCCAAGGCTCGGGCTACCGCCTTCGAAGAGGTGGCCGACACGGCCATCGTTGCCAACTACTACGCACGACGGGCGCACCATCATCTGGCGCCCAAGCGACGCGAGGGTGCAATTCCGGGATTCACGAGAACCCGGGAGTTCCGGGTTCCCAAGGGCGTAGTGGGATTCGTCGCACCCTGGAACTACCCACTTTCCATGGGTATCACCGATGCCGTACCGGCACTCATGGCGGGCAACGCGGCCGTGATCAAACCAGCCTCGCTCACACCGTTCACCGCCCTTTGGGCCGCCGAAATGTTTACCGAAGCCGGCCTGCCCGAAGGACTGCTCCACATCGTGACAGGAAGCGGTTCGGTGGTCGGCTCAGCCGTGATCGACCGTGCGGATTTCATCACGTTCACCGGATCGACCGACACCGGCCGCACCGTCGCCCGCCAGTGCGCCGACCGGTTGATCGGATGTGCGCTGGAACTCGGCGGGAAGAACGCCCTGTTGATCCTCGATGACGCCGAGGTGGATGAAGCAGTGGAGATCGCCATGCGCGGCTCATTCGCAAACAGTGGTCAGCTGTGCATCTCGTTCGAACGCATCTATGTGCCCGAGAAGCTCCGACCGGAGTTCTCGGAGAAGATGGCGAAAGCCGCGGACTCCCTGAGCATGTCCACCGCCGTCGGCTGGGACGGTGACATGGGATCCCTGATCTCCGCGGACCAGTTGGCAACCGTCACCGAGCAGGTCAACGACGCCGTGAGCAAGGGAGCAAAGGTCCTTGCCGGCGGAACCCCGTTGCCCGATGCCGGCCCTTTCTTCTTCGCTCCCACCGTGCTCACCGACGTGACCGACAACATGACCCTGTACAGCGAGGAGACATTCGGCCCCGTTGTCTCGATCTACTCCTACACGGATGAGAATGAGGCGGTTGAGCGAATCAACGCCTCACGGTACGGACTCAACGCTGCTGTGGTGTCCGGTTCATCCAGTCGCGGCGCGGAGGTTGGAGAGCGTCTCGACGCTGGCACGATCAACGTGAACGAGGCTTATGCGGCGGCATGGGGATCCGTGGATGCCCCCATGGGTGGCGTGAAGGACTCAGGGCTGGGTCGTCGCCATGGTGCAGACGGGATCCACAAGTACACCGAACCGAAGAACATCGCGGTGCAACACCTGCTGCCCGTTTCCGGGATTCCGTTCCTCAGCGAAGAGCAGTCCGCGAAAGCTCTCACGCTGGGAGTCAAGCTCATGTCCAGGCTCCCGCGACTCGGTCGCTGAGGTTCGCCGACAACCCGGGAATGGCAAGCATGTTGCCTCACTCCCTGCGATCGGAATTTCCCAGCGACCGGATCCCGTGCGGTCGGGCAACTCGCGGCGTGACGTGAGGAATGAACACAGGCAGACCGAGCAGGAGCGGCGTGTCAACCTCGGTCCATGAGGTCATATTCGGCCACCACGTACGGGTAACTCTCGTCGTAGGTGGTGAGGGTGCGGCCAACAGCCACTCGGCCTGCCGGGCGAACATCCCCGCCGACCACATCGCGGCTGGCGTCGCCGAGGGATGCCCTCGCTGACTCCGCGTGTGCAGTGAGTTCGGTGACGATTTCCGGATGAGCGTCACTGATGTCATCGGTTTCACCAACGTCGGAATCGAGGTTGTACAACTCGCAGATTTCTCCTCCGCCACGACTCACGTGGAGCTTCCACCGACCGCACCTCACCGCCTCCAACGTGTTGCCCAGGTAGAAGTAGAAGGCCTCATGGGGACTTTTTGCGCCGGATTCACCAGCCAGAATCGGCGAAATGGTCCGGCCGTCGATGGTGCGATCCGCGGGCACCTCCACTCCGCACCACTCGGCCAGCGTGGGATACAGGTCCATGAGGCTGCACACTTCATCGGAAGTCGAGTCGGCGCTCACGCGGTCCGGATAACGCACGATGCAGGGCACCCGTTGACCGCCCTCCCACGTCGTGCCCTTGTGCGCACGCAAGGGAGCGTTGGAACCGCCGCCGCCCTGGACCCTGGACCCGTTGTCGCTCGTGAACACCACGATGGTGTTGTCACTCAACCCCAGCCGCTCGAGTTCCCGGAGCACCACGTCGGTGGCCCAGTCGATACATCCAACCGCGGCACCGTAGGGGCCATTCTGTGATTCCTCCTCGAAGCGCTCCTGCACGTACAGCGGAACGTGGACATACATGTGAGACAGGTAGAGGAAGAAGGGTTGCCCGGCGTTTGCCCGCATGAACCGGACACATTCGCTCACGTACCGCTCTGTTATTCCCGCCTGATCGGGCTGTTGTTCAAGAACGTCCGAGCCCTCCATGAGGGGCAGTGGCGGCATCTCATCGGTTGGAAGCTGGATCCCGAATGAAGCGAGGAACTCCGTGTATGGCGGCAGGTCCGGGAACCATGCCTGACGGCCCATGTCGTTGGAGTACGGAATGCCGAAATACTCATCGAATCCGTGCTCGGTCGGCAGGAACTCGGGCTGATCCCCGCAATGCCACTTGCCCACCAGTGCGGTTGCGTACCCGGCGTCGCGGAGCAGTCGGGCGATCGTGATCTCGCTCGGGTGCAGCCCCATCGGATGACCCGGGAACAGCACCGGCGCACCATCGAAGTCTCCGAAACCGATCCGCGGCGGGTAACACCCCGTGAGCATGGCCCCGCGTGACGGAGAACAAACCGGCGAGGCCGCATAGAAACTGGTGAGGCGCATCCCCTCGGAGGCCAACCGGTCAATCGCCGGAGTCTCATGCAGCTCGGACCCGTAACAGCCCAGGTCCCCGTATCCCAGATCGTCACAGTTGATGAGGACGACGTTCGGCCTCACTCGGCGTCGGCCGCGCCTCACTCGGCGTCGGCCGCCACCGAGGATGAATCTCCGCTGGTCAGCACAGCGATCTGCTCCTTCACGAAGCTCACGATTTCGGCGTCCTTCATGGATGCCCCGCGACGGACCGCTTCCGCGAACTCGGCGGGTCCAAGCAGTGATCGCAATTGCGAGATGTTTGCCGAGAGTCGCTCTGCAGCCTCCGGCTCGAAGGGAAGCGCATGCGCTGCCCCAACCGCGGTGAGCGAGCCGTGCAGGATCGTTGCGGCTTCGAAGGCCCGCAGGTCAATGAGGATCGCGAGCACCCGGCGCAGCGACAGCCACTGATTGGACCAGTCGCCGCCCCGGTACCAGGTGTCGACGACATCGGCGTAGCCAATGAGGGCGGCCGAATAGTCACCCTGTTTCGCCCTGAGCCAGTGGACCTCGGTGAGAGCGAAACCCTCGATCCACCGGTTTCCGGCTTGTGCGGCCACCACGCTTGCCCGTTCGAGACGCGTCAGCGCTTCGTCAGGCTCGGTGGTCTCGAGGGCGAGACCGAGCGCATATTCGCTCTGGGCCCGCGCAGTTGGCGAGCCGACCAGGTCCGCGGCCGCCTTGGA
>JAUXGW010000192.1 GCA_030621865.1 Actinomycetes bacterium | reverse complement strand
ACCTGACCGAGGAGCGCTTCCATCACCGAAAGCATCTGTCCCGCGTCCGTGCCCGGTGTCAGGTCTCCGTAGCCCAGTGTTGTCAGCGTCACGAAACTGAAGAACATGTAGTCCATGGGGCTGGCGTCCGTCACCTGCGTGAAGAAAGGTTCGCCCGACAACAACGAAACGAACTGGAACAGTGCTGCAAAGAACAATCCGATCTGGACATAGGCGGCGAGGGCTCCCGCGATCGTGTCGAAAGTGATCACGGGCCTCAGAGCCAGGCGCCGCACCACCACGATCGGGGTAATCATGAGAAGAAGGGTGTACAGCCCGGCTGCGGTGATCTGGAGCCACTCAGCATCCCCGAGATGCCGGGCGAAGATTCCAATGGCCGTGATGGCCAGCACCATCACGATCAGAGCTGTGCGTACCTGGCTTCGCACGCCGCTGCGTGTCAGGGCGACAATGGCGGTTCCGCCGACCAGAAGGGAACTCAGCGATCGGCCGTACTCCATTCTCGAGAACAAGGGCTCGAGGAACAGTATGAGCAAGGTCAGCCAGAACACCGGTCTGAGTGGTTTCATTTGGTCCGGCGGGATCTGTGGATCCTGTCGGTTCATATGACGCCGGCCTCCCGCAGCTCCGAAAGCTCAGTTTCCTCGACGCCTCCCAATTCGGTGAGCACGGCGTCGGTGTCGGCTCCGAGACGAGGGGCACCGGTGATTTCGGGACCTTGCTCGCCCACGTACCTGGTGGCCGGTGCTTGCTGGCGGATCACACCGGCCACCGGATCCGGCACCGGGATCAGGTCGCCCCGCTCGGCCATGTGCGGATCCGCCGCGATGTCGGCGGCGGTGTAAGCGGTGGCCACGGGTACGTCGTATTCGATCGCGGCAAGTTCAACTTCTTCGGCCGTCCTGGCGCTTGTCCATTCGGCAACGATCCCGTTTATCTCGTCACTGTTGCGGGCGCGGCTCGCAAGATCGGCAAAACGCTGGTCTGAGGGGAGGTCGGGCCGTTCCATCGCGGCGCACAGCCGACCGAAGTTGGCGTCTGACCCGGCTACCAGACACACATATCGACCATCAGAGGTGGGGTAGTTGTCGAGGGGAGCAGAAGTTCCGAGCCGATTTCCCTCACGCTCACGCACGATCCCTGCCCGATCGTGACCTGCGATGGTCCATTCGAGAATCCGCAGGATCGAACCGTAGAGGCAGGCATCCACAACGGCGCCGGTCCTCCCGTCACCACCACTTCGATGGACGTCGCGACGGTACAGCGCGGCAATTGCGGCCTGGGAGGCAAATGTTCCGGTCAGATAGTCGCTGACTGTCACTCCCGGCCTCACAGGAGGACGGTCGGAGTCACCGGTGAGATTCAACAGGCCGCCGTAGCCGATGCCCAGACGATCCAGTCCGGGCCGTTTGCTGTAGGGACCCGACTGGCCGAACGCCGAAATCCGTACCACCACCAGATGCTCCGGAAGTTCTGACGGGGAGATGTTCCACCGTTCGAGTGTTCCGGGGCGGAAGTTCTCACAGATCACGTCGGACTCACGGGCCAGATTCCGGAATATCTCCTGCCCCCTGTGTTGCCGCAGATCCAGGGTCACCGACTTTCTTCCCCGGCCCTCGACCGACCAGAAGAGTGAGTAGGGCCCTTCGGGCGTGTCCACGAACGGTCCGATTTCGCGCATGAAGTCGCCGGTGCCGGGCTGTTCGATCTTGATGACCTCGGCACCGAGTTCGCCAAGCTGTGCAGCGCAGAAGGGAGCGGCAACCCGGGTGCCGAGATCCAGCACGCGGATGCCTTCCAGTGGGGGCGAGGTGATTGGCATTCGGCCTCAGTGTTATCAGGTCTGTTGGGTCATCAGGTCTGTTGGGTCATCAGGTCTTCTGATCGCGCTGCTCGTCCTTGACAGTCGACATTCCACCTTCGGTTCGCTGCTTCATGAGGGTGGTGGCGGCATCGGTGGCCGACACCAGTTGGTGGATGGCGAAGTGGTGTTGCCAGGATTGTGTCTGACCTTGCAGATCGAGCGTGTGGTTGATCGATTCCTTGACGGCTTTGGCGGTGATGGGGGGCACCAGAGCCGCCGACTCGGCCATCTCCATGGCGGTCTCTTCCAACTGGTCCTGGGCCACCACCCGGTTGACCAGGCCAGCCCTTTCGGCTTCCGCAGCCGAGAGTTTGCGGGCACAGAACAGAAACTCCTTGGCTCTGCGTGCGCCCATTTCCCACGGCTCCACGAGCAGCTCCACTCCGGCACCGCTCATCCGCAGGACCGGATTCGAGAATTGGGCGTTCTCGGAGGCGACGATCATGTCGCACATGCAGGCGAGCATCAGCCCGGCGGCCGAGCATGCACCCTGAACAGCCGCGATGGTGATGAGCGGTGAGTTCCGCCAGTGAAGGGAGCGCTTCAGGTACATCTCTGATTCGTGTTCCCACTTGCCTTCCGTGGACACACGTTTGGCCGCCCAGTACTCCTCACCCTTGAACAGTTCCTTGAGGTCGTGGCCGGAACAGAAGTGTTTGCCTTCTCCGAAGAGCACCAGGACCCGAACATCAGGATCGGCTTCGGCCATGGACAGACCCGCGTCCAGCTCATCGATCATCGCGGAGTTGAGGGCGTTTGCCGCGTCGGGCCGGCGCATCGTGATCCGGGCGATTCCGTCGGCGGACTCGTAGGAGATTGTTGAGAAGTCCTGTTCACTCATGCGTTTGCGGCCCTTTCGGCTACGGCACGTTTGATGATGATCCCGCTTTCAGTTCCCCTGTGTTCAATCCTCATGCTGATCACCACTCACTTCGGCTCGCGGGGAAGCGAAAGAACTCGCTCCGAGATGATGGTTCTCTGGATTTCATTTGATCCCGCAAAGATCGATGAAGAGAGGTAATACAACCATGATCGTTGCCACTCGCCGTCGCCCGGGTTTCCGTCCGCCCCTCGCCAAAGGCTCGCCTCTTCGCCGAGAACGTCCATCGCCGTTGCGTGGATCCGTTTGGACATCTCCGACCAGTACAACTTGAGCGCCGAACCCTCCGGCCCGGGTGCGAGACCC
Organism: Actinomycetes bacterium; assembly: GCA_030621865.1. GTDB lineage: Bacteria > Actinomycetota > Acidimicrobiia > Acidimicrobiales > Microtrichaceae > JAHRAZ01. The sequence goes on along the minus strand of JAUXGW010000192.1, from coordinate 1,833 downwards.
TGTTCGGCCCTCGTGAGGGAACGCCAGTTGTGGAGCTGGAACAACTTCACTTCCACATAGGCTTCTGCCACCTGTTGGCGCAGCCGATGGGTGTCGAATGCCCCGGTCTCCTCGGCCAGTTTCACCAGTTCTTCGAGATGCTGGATGTGGATGACCATCTGACGCGGATTGACGCCGCGTTCATGCCCGAGTGTTGATTGGGAAACCCGCCAACCCTCATTCACGGGTCCGATCAGCTGATCTGACGGTATGAGCACGTCATCGAAGAAGACCTCGTTGAACTCCGCCTCCCCCGTGGACTGCACCAGCGGCCTCACTTCAACTCCGGGTGCATTCATGTCCACTGCAAAGGCCGAGATCCCCTTGCGTTTCGGTGCATCCGGGTCGGTCCGGGCCAGGCAGAATCCGTAGTCTGCGAACTGGGCGAAACTGGTCCACACCTTCTGGCCGCTGAGCCGCCAACCATCGGTGGCCTTGTCCTGCACCGCCCGGGTTTTCAACGACGCGAGGTCGGATCCCGCGTCTGGTTCGCTGAACAGCTGACACCAGAGGGAGGAAGCCCCGAGGATGTCGCCCAGCCACCGTGTCTTCTGGGTGTCAGTGCCGTGGGTCAACAAAGTGGGTCCCACGAGGTTCACTCCGATGCGCCCAACCAGTTCGGGTGCCCGGGCCCGGGCCAACTCCTCGGTGACGATGAAGTGCGCGGACGCACTGGCACCCCGACCGCCGTACTCCTGCGGCCAGGCGAGGCCGACCCAACGCCCTTCGGCCAGTCGGGCTTGCCACGACCTGCCGAAGTCGACTTCCTCGGTCAGTGTGTCGAACCGGGGTGGGAGACCTTCGCCGTATGCCCAGGGCAGATTCGACTTCAGCCATGAACGGCACTCGGCACGAAGTTCTGATCCGTCTTCGGAGTCCCTCAGATCCACCCCGGAATCGTAGGTCACCGACCTGACGCGTGTGTCAGGTTCCACAACTATCATCTGCGCGATGGAGTTCGATCTCTCGGAAGACCAGCTCGCCCTGCGCGATGCCGCCACCGATCTACTGGCGCAGATGTCCTCGCCGGACAAGGTCAGGGTGATTGTCGATGGCGGTGGGGGCTGGGACCGCTCCTTGTGGACTGCACTCGTCGAACAAGGTTGGCCCTCACTCCTGATTCCCGAGTCGGCCGGAGGTGTGGGTCTCGGCTGGGTTGAGGCCGCCCTGGTTCTGGAGGCTGTGGGCGCGCACGTTGCCCCGGTGCCGATCCTGGCCCAGTTGGTGGCTGCCGACCTGCTGTCAGAGGCCGGATCCCCAGTCATGGATCAGGTGAGCAGCGGTGAGAGGATTGCGGTTGCCGTGAGCACGGTCATGACTGCGGAGTCCACAGATGGCGGCTGGAAACTGAGCGGACAGTCGGAACCGGTCGCGTTCGCGCCGAGCGCGGACATACTGCTCATCGTGGGGAGCGACGGCCGGCAGGAGAGCCTGTTCGCATTGGATGCTTCGTCGTTGCACCCGCCGCCATTGCCCGCGATGGACAACACCCGCGAGCTGGCCCGGCTGGACCTGGATGGTCACCCGGCCGAAAGACTGGGTGGTCCCGACGCGGCGCAGCGGTTTCGCGACTTGATGGCCCTGGCGCTCAGCGCCGAAATGCTGGGTTGTGCAAGTCGTGCGCTCGAGATGGCCGTTGCCTACGCAACGGAACGTGAGCAATTCGGGCGGCCGATCGGCAGCTTCCAGGCCATCAAACACCGGTGCGCGGACATGCTCGTGGATGTGGAGGGAATGCGGTCGGCCACCTGGTGGGCCGCATGGTGTGCCAGCAACTCCGCTGAGGAGCTCCCC